>USIK01000006.1 GCA_900554775.1 uncultured Oscillospiraceae bacterium | reverse complement strand
CGAAAAGGCTTTGAAAGATTAGTCATCTCGTCAAATGAGCTTGCACCTTTAACTATCCACTCATAAACCTGTTTTGCACGATACTTTTTTTCGGAAATATCTAGGAAATCCGAAACTATCTCGTCAAAAGTCATAGATTTGATATCTTTTTTCTCCAAACTCTACTAAAGCACCTCCGAATTTAGTTTATTAACATTATAAATGTTAAGGCAGAAAGCTGTCAAGCTTGCATTATTTTTTGTCTATAAACAGCGAAAGAATGCGGTTGTAAATCTCGCCAGGGTTTTTGTAAAATTTAGCTTTTATAGCATCAGCAAATTCTTTGTCCGGCGCATAAAGGGTAAGCTTGAGCATATCAAACTCCCCGCCTGAAACCGTGCAAGTAACATCATAGCCATAGTCACTTTCTTTGATGACAGCCTTGTTTTCTTTTTCGATTTTCTTCCTTTCAAGGTAAGTTTTAGTGGCCATCAAGGCTTTGTCTCTAACCACCAGCGGCAAGCTTTTCGAAAGCTCATCAACTATTATTTTCCCCTGAGAAGTAACTTTAAAACCATTTTCTGTTTCTTCGATGCTCCCGTTTGTTTCAAGCTCGCAAAAAGCTTCGCTCACTTCGAAATAATTGGCCAATCCATAAGCTTGAAGAACCAAAGTTATGTCGTTTTTCGTTAAAGCGGCATCAACATTTTGAATCATATAGCAAATAAGAATTCTTATCTCGTTTTTATCCCTGAGCCCTCCTGGAGCAACTCCTGCTGAAAAAGCTTTTAATCTCATTTTCATCCTTCCTTTCCGTTGACTTTTATTAAAATTATTGTTATAATTATGTAATATAAATATTATATATTGGTTTTTTCCGATTCTGCTTTCAAACCGAACTTAGCAGGTAACTTTGAAATTATTTTGTCTATTTCTACGCTAACTTTTTCTTTATATCTGCTTTGCGACCAAACAACTATCTTAAGCTCGCCCTTTTTTTCAGAAATATTTTCAAAACTCACTTCTGGCGAAGGAATCTGGATAACTCTGCCACTGAGCAAAAATTCTTTTTCCAAAAACTTTTTAACTGACTCCTTATTGAGCTTATTAAACGAAACTTTATAGTTAAATTCGCTTTTCGAAAGGTCGTATTCGCTTTTCCTTACAACGGTATTCGAAACAAGCTTAACGTTAGGAATAATCACAGTTTTGCCCTCTTCCGCAGTTTTAAGAGTCGTGAAAAGCATTTCGATTTTCATAACCGTTCCGCTAAAACCATCAAACTCAATGAAATCTCCAACGTGAATTGGCTTGTTAACAACCAAAACTATCCCACTAACAACGTTCGAAAGGCTTTCTTTGAGCGAAATTCCAATAGCCACTAGCGAAGCGCCCAAGGCAGTTACTATTGAATTGACGTTAACACCCAAAATACTCAGTGCCGTCACTAAAAGTATAATCTTTAGAAAAAATTTTATCAATGAATTTAAAAAAGAAGTAATACTCTCGTCAACCGAGGCTTTGCGAAGAAAAACGGCCGAAAGCCTTGAAATTCTGTTTATAAACCACCACCCAATTAAAACTATGGGCAAAGCTAAAAAAATATTGTAAAAATAAGCCTGCATTCCTTCTGGAACAACGCTTTTAAAAAAATCTATCATAGTTAAATTCCCCCTGCGTTCTTTTCTCTTATTATACCACTTCTTGAAAATAAATAAAGAAAATTTAATAATTCAAAAAAGGTGAAAATGATGAATAAAAAACTTTGCTTTAAAAATTTTACTGCTCTAATTTTAGTAACTGCTTTCATATTTTGTGGCCCTTCGCTGCGTGCTTTGAAATGCGAAGTAAACAACCCGGATATTTCCAAAAACACTGTTTTCGTTGACTTTAACTTTGAAAACAAAAAAGAATTAACCCAAAATTTTAACGAAAAATCCTTTATTGAATTTAAATTCGATGACCGCAAAATGAAATTTCAAAGCTGCATTTGCAAAGGGGCTTTAATCAGAAAGAATATAAAAATAGAAAGATCGACTGACAATATTGAAGCTCATTTCGAAGCCGACAAAAAGTTCCAAGAACGCACTGGCGAAACATCAATAAGATTTAAATTTAAAACCAAAAGAAACCTTTACGCCATGAAATTGCCTTTGAAAGCGCGGTTTGTTAATATCGAGGGAAACGTGAGTAAAGAAGTGATCTCTGAAGAAATTGGCCTTGAAAACCATCCGGAAGTTGCTTTTTGCAAGCTTTCAAGCCTGAAGCCAAACGTTGGCGAAATTTCCCCTGCGTTTAACCCGGAAATTACTGAATATAGCATGAATGTTAGCCACGATGTTAAATCAATTCATTTCGATGCTTCACCTTTAAAAAGCGGCCTGAATGTTAAGGTCAGCCGCCGCAACCTTTGTGCTGCCGGCCAACCAACTGACATAAAAATAAAAGTTTCAAACCCTGCTGTTAAAGGCCTTAACAAGGAATACATCGTCCATATTAACCGCGGTGCAAGCCCGGCGAAGGCTAAGAAAGAAAAAACTAAAAAAGCAAAGAAACAAAAATCAAGCCGCAAGAAATCCGATTCCAAAGATGACTGGTTTGACTCGCTTGACTCATGCGAAGATAATAGCGAAGACGAACCCGCGGAGGAAAACTCTTCTGAAGAAAGCGAAAACGAGGAAGAAGCTGAAAACTCCGAACAAAACGACGAAGAAAATGAAAACAGCAGTGAAAGCAAAGCAAAAACCGAAGAACCAAAAGAAAATATCCCCGGAAATAACAACCTGAAAACCTTGGTCATCATTACTTTTTGCGCGCTGGCGACTGCCTCTACGACTGCTGCATATTTTATCATAAAGAAAAGAAAATCATCTAAAAAATAGACATTTTAATGGCAAATCACTTCCGTTTAATATATAATTGAGTCTACATTTAAAAAACGGAGGTGAAGTGGGCGGTTTTGCTCACATGGATTATGCTTTCTAAATTACTGATTAAAAAATTTTTCCCTGGAAAAATAGACCCCAAAGACCCGCAAACGAGAAAACGTTTCGGAATGTTAAGCGGAATCGTTGGAATAATATGCAACTTTTTACTTTCAGCGGCAAAAATTTTCACGGGAATAATAACATCTTCAATAGCAATCAGCGCTGACGGATTTAATAACCTTTCTGATGCCGTTTCTTCGGTAGTCACCTTGGTTTGCTTCAAAACTTCGGGCAACCCAGCCGATAAAAAACACCCTTTTGGCTATGGAAGAGTTGAATACATCTCAGGATTAATAGTTTCAATTGCAATAATTTTCATGGGAATTGAACTTACAAAATCGTCAATCGAAGACATAATAAACCCCGAGCCCGTCAGCTCAGGGATTGTTCCAATAATTATTTTAGTCGCTTCAATGATAATCAAACTGTGGCTTGGATATTTCAACAAAGAAATCGGCAAAATAATAGATTCCACCGCAATGAAAGCAACTTCTATTGACAGCCTCGGCGACGCTGACATAACCGCTACGATTTTAATAAGCACAATAATAAATTATTTCGCCGGAATTTCAATTGATGCTTACCTTGGAATAGGCGTCGCACTTTTCGTAATTTTCACAGGAATAAGCATGATAAAAGAAACGTTAGGGCCTCTTATCGGTCAATCACCGGACCCAAAATTCGTTAAAGAAATCTTTGAAACCGCAATGCAAAACCCCGAAGTTTTGGGAGTCCATGAATTAATAGTGCACAGCTATGGCCCAGGAATGAATTTCGTTTCGTTCCACGCAGAAATCAAGGCCGACAGAAACATAATGGATATACACGAAGAAATTGATTCACTCGAAAAACTCATAAAAGAAAAATTCGGCTGCCAAGCCGCGATAATTCACATGGACCCTATAATCACCGATGACGAGATAGTTAATAAAATGCGCGAAAAAATCCTCTCAAATGCAAAGCAACTCATTGATGAAAATTCCAAAGTTTATGACCTTAGAATAATCCCGGGGAACACTCAGAGGCTAGTTTTCGGCATCTCTGTGCCATATGACGTAAAGAAAAGCGACAAAGAAATCACGGATATAATTTCGAAAAGTCTATCAGGAAAATATGAATGCATTATAGATGTAAACAGATGTTATTTTGACTAAAGGCGGAAAAGAAAATGCAAGAAGAAAATTCCCAGCACGAAGCCTTCATGAGAGCGGCGCTGGAAGAAGCAGAAAAAGCGAAAAACGAAAAAGAAGTGCCCGTAGGTGCAGTGGTTGTTTATGAAGGCAAGATAATTTCTGCGGGGAGGAACCGTAGAGAAATGCTAAAAAATTCGGTCTTTCACGCAGAAATTGAGGCCATTCACCGTGCATGCAAAAAACTGGGCAGATGGCGGCTTAGCGAATGCAGCCTCTATGTTACGCTTGAGCCGTGCCCCATGTGCACGGGCGCAATTATAAACTCAAGAATTTCAAACTTAATTTACGGCGCAAGCGACCCGAAAGCAGGTTCGTGCGAGTCGGTTATAAATCTTTTTGATTTGCCTTATAACCACAAGCCGCAAGTCACCGCCGGGGTTTTAAAAGAAGAATGCTCTGAGATTTTATCTTCGTTTTTCAAAGAGCTAAGAAAGCAAAAATCCAAAGTGAACTCTAACTAGAAAATTCACTTTGGATTTTTTTGCATAAAAATCTAACATCTTCGAAAGTGTCAAAGCAATCACTTAAAATTTCTTTCAGCGAAAACCATGAAAGGCCGTCTGTTTCCTCATGGTTCACTATTTCTTTTTGACTTTCAAGCGGGTAAGCCAAGTATGAAAAGTCAACGTGGACATGCGTTTTTTCAGAAATATATTCAGAAATTGCTAATTGATTCATTATTTTAACGTTTATTCCCGTTTCCTCGAAAACCTCTCTAATGCCGGCTTCATGAGGCTTTTCGCCCTTTTCAAGATGGCCTCCCGGCTGAAGCCACTTCCCCACTTTTTTGTGTTTTATCATTAAAAATTTTTGATTTCCTGGGTTAAAAACAAAAACCGAAGTAACTAAATGACGCTGCATAAAAACCTCTCTTGCTAAATTTTTTAACGTTTTTTAGCATACCGCACAACAATAGGAGCCAAAACTCGTGCGGCAACAAAAGCCACGCCTGTGGACAGCGCCGAAACAATAAGTTTTTCTCTACCGCTCAAGTTTTTCCATTTCATATCGGAGCGAACTGCTTCACGAATAATAACATTTCGTTTGACGTCCGGTGAGCCGGGAACATCCTGCCAGCCCGAAGAAGATTCCGTGATTTCAATGTGATTTTTATCAACAAATGGCAAATAACTTAAATAATAATTCGCAACGTTAATCCCGGTGCAATCGCCCATTTTCCTTGTTTTCCCGCCCGAAATTATGCTTAATTCTTTTTCATTTAAAATTATTTTACCGTTTATTTCAATCACTTTCTTTCATCCAGTTTTTGTTATTATATCATGTTTTTAAACAAATGTCAATGATATTTTAATTTAAACCTCTGAAATTTTAATCGCTAAAACGGTTATATCGTCGTCTCGCTCGCTGCTTCTGGCTTTAACTGCTTCTGAAACAATATATTTCGAAATTTCGCTGAGATTTTCAGTATTTATCTTCTTAAGAATATTCAAAACCCAGTCTTCGCCAATGTCGGTAACGCCATCTGAAAGCATTATAACAGTGTCTTGCGGCATAAGCTTGAAAACTTCGCCCGAAGCCGAAACATCATTTAAAATGCCAACCGGCAAAGAAGAAAAATTGATTTTTCTGATTTCTCCTTCGTGAATCACGAAAGTTGCTGGAGATCCGGCTTTGATGAGCTTTGCTTCGCCGGTGAAAAGGTTAACCGAAAGCGCATCGAGCGTCGTGAGCGTTTCGGATTTGGTGTTAAAAAGCATAACTGAATTTATGAGCTTTAAAGCACAGTTTAGGCCAATCCCAAACTTCAAAAATTGCTTAGCAAGCTCCGCAACAATGCTTCCTTCAACTGCAGCGCTGCTGCCCGTGCCCATTCCGTCGCTCAAAATCGCGTTGAAATTGCCCTCGCCATCTTCAAAACACCTGCAGCTGTCACCGCAAAATTTTCCTCCATTGCAAGCGTGCTGAGTAACCGAAAAATCAGCTTTGAAAATCTTTTTCTCGTGAAGCCTAATAATGCAGCTGTTTTTCGTCATGTTAAAAACAGGCTCATCGAGCTTCCTGCCTGATAAATCAGAAATTACTTTCACAACTTTTTCGCTAAACCTTGTTTTTTCAAATATTCCCGTTTCAATTTCAACAAAAAGTCTGCCACTGATTTTCTTGCAGCTAACATTTTCAGGTTTAATGCCGTTTTCAGCAAGAATTTTATTAATTTCGCTTGAAAGCTCTTCATCATAAGAAATATGATTTTTAAACTCGCAGGCAAGGCTAGCCGTCAAATAGCTGATGTCATCAAAATATCTTTGTGCTATTGTTTTGAATTCTTTCGCCTGAGAACGAACCAGTTCACATGAAGAAAAATCTCGTTTAATGCTTCTTATCCTCTGCAGGATATTTTCCGGCTTGCGGCAATTGCCTAAAATGTTTGCGCTTGAATCAAAATCATCAATTTCCGGCGTTTCTTTTATTGCCTTTCTCATGCATTCATAGGTTGATTTGCAGTTTTTGTCCCAGCAAAGTTTGCGCAAACCGCACGAAGAGCAGTAAGATTTTATGGAATCAAGGCAGGCTTCTTCCAAGCCGAACTTAGAAGGATTCAAAGCTTCAATTTGAACTTTATCAAGGCAATTCATCGAAGAAAAACAATCGGAAACTCCCCTCAAACGCCAAAAGGCTTCTTTGTTTTTGCTGCCCTCATTTTTGCTTTCAGGCGAAGCCCTGCCCGGGCAAATATTTTTAAGAAAATTAAAAGTTTTAGAGGGCAAACTGCAAAAAATAATCATACCGAAAGTTAATTCATAAAGCCGGCTAATCATACCTGGAACATCGCCAGATCTAAAGCAAACGATTGCATAGGCCGGAATAAACGCGCCGCAAACCGCAAGCTTGCCAAACGGAGCAAAAGCGCCTGAGAGCATGCCAGCGAAAGCGTAAGAACCCGAAACGAAGTTAATTCCAAAAGAAGGAAGCGCAAATATGACACCCGAGGAAATGCCCGCAACCGAGCCGCCCGTAACACCGAAACAATATGAAGAAATTAAAATTAAAGTAACGGCAAAAATCCTTCCAATAGAAACGCCGTGCAGAGAAATCTCGGAAAGAGCAAGAAGCGAAATGCTAATGCTTATGGCAATACACACAAACTCCGCTAAACTTAAATTATAAATTTTTTTGCTTTTAATAGCCTTAAAAGATGTATCGAAAAAGTAAGTTGCAACCGCCGCAACAAGGCATTCAAGCAAGGTAATCATAGTCCCGTGGAAGGTCACGCCGTCAGCGCAATTCACCGCCAAACCTGTAACTATCGAAGACATGAAAACAACCAGCGGAGTATACAAAACATGGTTTTTAATTTTAGTAACATCGCTAAGCGCCCATCTTATTGCCGCTATTGCAATAACGGTTGATATGTATCTCATTCCTGAGCCGAGCCTAAGAGGCATTAAATATCCAAAAACTGAACCCATTAAGGTTGGAATAAGCATTCTGCCTGAAACTGAAGCCGACAGCGAAAGCCCAAACGGATAATAGCTACCGAGAATGTAACCCCTTGAAATTAAAACTGCCGAGATAAAATACATCGCCTTTGCAAAAACAACCCTTAAGGAATAATTTTTTGCCATTTTAGCCAGCTTACTGCCGGTTTTTACCATGGATTCTTTCAACTTCCATCGCCACCTAATAAAATTTTAAAACCCTTTCGGTCAAAATCATTATAGTGACTACAAATTAAAAATTATTGTCAAAGTGCGCTGTAATTTAATTGATATTTTTGATTTATTTTATGATTAATGGATATTTAAAATCGGTTTTTAAAAACTAAACTCAGTTTATATCGATTTATGAAAAATAATAATCCATTGTCTTTTTTATTCGTATTTTAGCTTTTTTAATGTGCCTTGAGACCGAAGAAATGCCGATTCCAAGCTCTTTTGAGATGTCTTTCATCTTCATTTTTTCTCCGTAGTAAAGCATCGTGCAAATTTTTTGCTTTTCAGTCAACTCGCCGACTATTATATTTTTAAGCGCTTCCATCATCTTGGCGTAGTTGTTGTCCTTCCCTTCGTAGGTTTCCTTTTTGTATTTCGAAATGCTCGCAAGCGATTCCGTGAAATCATCAAGATGCAAAATTTTATTTTTCATTTTTCTTTCTTTCGCTCCTCATTTTCAAATATTCCGCAGTGTGTTTTAAATCAAGATACATTGAATAAAGCATGGAGACTCTCCACTTAATTTGCTCGGCATCTTTTTCGCAGTGGCAGGCGCTGGCCTTCAAAGTTTTAATGTAAGCTTTCAAATCGGCCGCCTCTTTTATGTACTGTTTATATAAATTATGATAATACATAAGTTCTCCTTTCCTACACGATTCGTGTAGTAAAATACAAAAAAATAATATCCATAATTCTATTTTAATTTTGCGTCATAAAGTTTGCTTTAGTTTCAAGAATATAGTAGCATATGTATATTTATACGTCAACCATTTTTGCTATTTTTAACATTAAATAACAAAAATGAAATATCCCCAAAAATTCGCCGATTTCTTTAAAACTTGTGCACCAAATGTGTAGGTAATATCATATCCTAGAAAATCAATTCTTTCGACAATTTTTTACCACAAATTTACTTTGAAACGTTTATAATACAAACAGTAGGATAATATAAAGAAAAAATTTTTATGCTATAATGCCAAAAGGGGATGGAAAATATGAAAGAAACTCTAAGCGAAAAACTAAAAAAACTAAGAATGAAATCCGGCCTGACGCAAGCCGAACTCGCGGAGAAAATTAAAGTTTCTCCTTCTTCAATAGGAATGTATGAACAAGGAAGAAGAGAACCAAACAACCACACTTTATCGAAAATTTGCAAGGAACTCGATGCTGAAGGCAACTATGTGCTTGACCTTAAAAATGACAAAATTAAGTCGAAAGATGTAATAGAAATGCTCGAAGAATTCATGAGATACATAGAAACCGAAGAGAACATTATGCTCTGCGGGAAACCAATCGAAGAAGAACAAAAGAAAAAAATAACAAATGCGCTCAGAGTAGCAGTTGCAGTAGCAATTCACGATGGAATTCAAAAAAAATAACATATTTGCCACCCGCCGTATAATATGTAAAAGAGGTCATTGAAATTAAGTTTCAGTCACGCTTTCATATTAACAATGGCGGTGAATTTTATGTGCAGTTACAAACAGCAAGGTATTCTTTCGCTCGCTTTCGGACTGGGGCTTATACTTTCATTCTTATTTCCTGAATCTATAATAATAATCATTATATCACTGATGTTAGTGATTTTGTCAATATCTCTTGTAAAACGCTGACTCTAATATAGGGAGGGTTTATTATGAAAGTTGTTGTGTTTAAAAGTCCCGGGTTTCTTGGTTTTTTCTTAAGAAAGATATTTAAGATAAAAAAAGAGAAAGTATGAAAATAAAATCCTTCGGAAATTCCGAGGGATTTTTTATAATCTTTAAATACACAATGCGTTTAGGATATGAATTTGGCATCACTATATATACATCTAACATCATCGGTTTTATTATATATAGTATAATTTATATACACAATATGTGTAATTAAAGATACTGACATATAATTTTCTTAACTTTTAGTTCATAGAAAATTAAACTTTTTATAAACAATATTTTTCAATTTCATCATGAAAATAGACTTTTAATCCCAAGCAAAGTGTGGTATATAATATCTATATAAACAATATATAGGGAGGTTTCAATTTGGACTATATTAACTCAGTGCTAACGCCGATAAGCGATTTCATTTATGTTTACATATTGATCGCGCTTTTAATTTTTTGCGGTGTTTATTTCACTGTAATCACAAAATTTTCTCAAATCCGCTTTTTCCCCGAGGCTTTGAGATCAATAAATGAAAGGCCAAAAGGCGGAAAAGTTTCATCATTTCAGGCATTAATGATTTGCACGGCCTCGAAAGTAGGAACCGCAAACATTGCAGGAGTAGCCACTGCAGTGGTGATAGGCGGCCCGGGAGCAATGTTTTGGATGTGGATAATGGCAGTTATCGGGTCAGCTTCTTCAATGGCAGAATCTACACTAGCGCAAATTTACAAAGTGAAAAGCAAAGACGGAAAATCTTTCGTTGGTGGCCCAGCTTATTACATAGAAAAAGCCTTTGGAAACAAAAAAATCAGCATGATTTTTTCTTCGCTTTTTGTTTTTTGCTTCCTTTTCGGATTTAACGCCCTGCAGGCGCACAATATGTCATCTTCGCTAAAATATTACATCCCTAACTATGAAAACACAATTTGGCCATACGTCGTAGGAATAGTTTTAGCTTCGGTGGTTTCGTTCGTTGTTTTCGGCGGAATGAAAAGAATCGGTTTCGTCTCTTCATACTTAGTCCCTGCAATGGCAAGCATTTACATCCTAGCAGGCCTTTACATAATTCTCACCAACTTCTCGAAAATTCCAGATGCCTTTAGTGCAATACTTTCTTCGGCATTTAATTTTAAATCAATTTTCGGAGGAATGAGCGGAAGCGTCCTTTTAATTGGAATAAAAAGAGGGCTTCTTTCAAACGAAGCCGGCATGGGAAGCGCGCCAAACGCAGCAGCCTCAGCCGACACTTCGCACCCAGCAAAGCAAGGCATTGCTCAAATTTTATCCGTGTTTATTGACACAATTTTGATATGCTCAACTTCAGCATTCATTCTGCTTCTTTCAGGAGTAGACTTAAATTCCTCTTTATCAGGAATGCCACTAATGCAAAAAGCGCTCGAAAGCCAGCTTGGAATATGGGGAGTTCACTTCATAACGCTTTCAGTAACAGCCTTTGCGTTCTCAGCGATAATCGGAAACTTCGGGTTATCGGAACCAAACATAACGTTCATTAAAGACAGCCCAAAACTTTCAAACGCTTTTAGATTACTTGGAATTTTTTCAATAATATTCGGCTGCGTTGCAACCGCTTCGGTAGCATGGAACCTGGCTGATATTTCAATGGCATTTATTGCAATCGTTAACATAATAACTATTTTGAAACTTTCGAAACGCTATAAAGCTTGCCTTGATGATTACATCAAACAAAGAAAAGAAAACAAAGAACCGGTGTTTAAAGCAGAAGACTGCGGAATAACCGACACAACTCTTTGGAAATAAATTTTTATGTCCACGTGATTAGCATTCGCGTGGATTTTTTATTTCGGCTTCTTCCCTACTAACTTTATTAATAAATAACTATTTAACCGCTGCTTTTTCAGTGGTTTATTTTGTTTAAAATATATAATAAATTTATTCGCATCTATTGAATTTTAATTGGTTTATGGTACAATTAAAATAGGTCATTATGTGAATCAGGAGGGCAAAAATGGAATTTGACAAAAAAGAGATAGACGTGATATTTGAAAAGTTTTTGAAAGATTCGGCCACTGTTATTAATTGGAGGCGCCTAAACCCTATAAACAAAGTGAATCCTTCTTATGAAAATAGAATTTTTTTAGAATTAAAATACCTCTTTGACCTCGACGCTAACCTAAGCATGAATAATTTCAAAATAAATTTTATTAAAAAAGTTTATACTTCAAAAACTTGCAAAGAAAATATTATAAAAATGATTTACTTTTTCATATTCAAAGATGAAATAAACAGCAAAGAAGACATTGAAAACAAAGTAAATGATATAATAAACCTCGTAAAAAAGATGAAGGACAGCGATTTGCCCTTGCCTAAAAGCTATTTAATCGAAAAGCTTAAAAAGATGAAAATGATAAAACTAGTTAAAACAAACCCTGGCGACATGCTAAATCAAACAGACGATGATATTGTAAATGAGTTTCTGACTGAAAAAGAAAAATTCAAACAAATTGAGAAAAATCGTAAAGATAAATCGCACAACAAAGACAGCCTTAAACACTTTTATGAACTTCAAAAATCAACCATCGACAATGCTAATGAAATCATAAATCAAGCCGAAGGAATAAAACCAATAACTGAAAGTGAACTCAAAAAACTTAAAAAATGCGAAAATTTTTTGAAAAAATCCTCTGATGAAGATTTAAGCGAAAAAACTTTTGATTCATATGTGAAAGAAACGAGAAATGAAGTAAAAAAAGTTATTTCTGAAAGACTAAAAAAATCAACATTCGGCGCCAAAGCCCCAAGTTCGAAAAAAGTTCTCACTAAAATACTGGATTTATTTTAAAGCAATAACGAGGTGAAAAAATGAGCAAAACAAACATAAAATCTGAACTAAAATCGGCTTTGAAAAATGTCAACTTAACCACCGCAACAATTAAAGACATTCAAAACGCAATAAAGCAAAACAGCCCTCAAGTTTACTCCGAAGTTATGAGCAAAATCACAGATATCGAAAAAATACTTAAAAATCGCAATTTGCACGAAAGGCTAACCTACGATAACTGCTATGTTTTGGCGCTTAACAGAAATGCAAATTCCTGGAAGACGCTCTCGCAAGACGTGACGATTAAAAGCAAAAACGGCAAACCGCTAAAGGCTAGCTTGACTTCTATTCCTGCCTCGGAGATGGGAATTTTCGCTAATTTGAAACGCGGGGAAGGAATTTCTTCAGGCGACTCTAGCCTTGAGCATGCTTCGAACCTTTGGAAAACCGAAGCCAAAACCGCAGGAAAAGACGGCAAGGTCTTGTTTTCCGCCATACGGCACAGAAACACCCGCGGCACGGAAACAGCAACCAAGGAAATAATATTAGCCGCCGCAGCGGAACAATACGGCGCAAAAAAACTTCAAGAAAGCCCTAAAGATAAAGTGTGGGAAGTGAAAATTGGGAATATCCAGCTGATGAGCCCACTGAAAAAGCCGCTTGATAAAATTTTATATTCATCGGACAGAAATAAATCAAACGAACAAATCCAAGCATTTGAAAATTTTTTTGATAAAGTTATTGAAGTCCCTATCCTTGATACAATGGGCAAAGAAAAAACTGTAAAATTAAAGCTGAAAAATTCTTCGTTTTTATTCAATTTCGGAACAAACAGCATACACTATGATTACGGCGGAATACTGGTTCAAAGCTCTTATAATCAAAACAAAAAATCTTTCGAAAAACTTTTTGGAACAGAAATTTTAAAATCACTCGAAGAAAGTTTCAATTTTTACAACAAACATTCAAAAATAAAAAGCGAAGAAAAAAATTACATTTTAAAACGCCAATTCGTTGACCGCATTGATAAATCCTCCGGAGAGGTGGGAAAATATTTAAGCCAGCTCAAAAAAGAAAAGGAAATTCACCCTGAAAACGCCAAAGAAATAGAGCTAAAAATAACGAAAATAATAAATCTTTCAAGCCAAATTCTAGATCTTTGGTTTAGCACGCACGGTAGAGGAATAAAATCAAACCCCGCCGCAATTCAAACCCGCCTGGCCGCTTTGATTTATTTAATTGGTTACCCCATCACCTTTAACTGCAAAAGCGGGAAAGACAGAACAGGCGAGGTTGCCGCGGAGATTAACGACCTCGTAATGACTATGGAAGCAAACGGCGGGGAGGCCCCAGACCCTTACAAAAAAATCACAGATGAAGAAAAGACTCAAGCAAGCCAAGTTTATGATGCGACTCAATCAGACGAAATTGCGAAAGCAAATACAGGTTTCAGAGGCTTGAAAGTTGATTATAAAAACACGACTAATCGCATGGGAAAAATAAAAGGTTCTTCGAAACTTTCAAGCATTTCTTCTAAAAATTAAAACATTTTTAAAGCTACTATCCTATGAAAACTGCTTTTGCACAAAATAAATCACCCACTTTAACATGGGTGATTTTTTTATTATATCTAAAATCATCAATATTTGTAATCTTTTATATATACAAAAGTTCCATACAAAGTTACTAACGTATTATAAGCCAAGCAACCGAAGATTCCTGAGCCAAGCGAATAGTTATTATAACAATACGTTTTATTAAATTTATCTTTAAATTTTTTTAATTTATTTATTCCAGCTAAGCCCAGCAATATTCTCGCAAACACACAAACAGCCGGCATAGATTCAAAATTAACCATACTGCTATCAATCTTATTGACTATATCTGAAGCATAGTCTTCCAAAGAGCTTTTTAACGATTCAATACACTTACTAAATTTTCTTACAACAGAACCATCAACTCTTTAAACTTTATCAATATTTTTAACTTCTCGCGGTTTAGGCAAACTATTTGCAGCTTTAAAAAATGATTCTATAGGTTTTACAACTTTTCCTTCAAATTCAGATTTTTCTTTACTATTCCAATCTATACTCATAATACGTTTACATTTACACCAAACTTCTTCAATTATACCTTTTGTAGACAATATTTCATCACTTGACAACTCATAACATTTATTAAGTAAATCTAATATTTGTTTTTTAAGTGCATCATTATTAATTTTACTAAAATTATACAATTTAATAAAACTCATAAGAATTTAAAGCCAAAAAATGCCACCCTTTCGAGTGGCTTTAATTTATTAATGATCAAAAAAGATTATTTTATTTTTAGAATCACTAATCATATTAATTACATCTTTACTAGGCCACTTATCCCCCACAGACCTAATAATTCCAAGGTTTTTGCAACCACAAAACGAAGTTTGAGCAACGTTTTTTATATTCCCTTCTATATAAATTTCAACTAATTTTTCACAACCTAAAAACGCAAATTCTTTGATGGTAACTTCGCCTTTAATAACTATTTTGCTTAAATTGCTGCAGCCAACAAACGCGTATTCATCAATGATTTCCACGCTTTTGGGAATAACAACTTCATAAATATACTGGCAATCAAAGAAGGCATTTTTATCAATAACTCTAACACCATCATCTATTATTATTTTTTTCATTCCTGGAGCCGCAAAAGCCGCATCCTTAATTTTATAATTAGTGAACTGCTTTTGGCCACCTTGCGGAACAACGATCGCATTGTGCCTTTTTCTAATTCGGCGCGGAAGCATTTCCATGTCGTCAACTGAATATCTGGAAGCTAAAACTCCTGAGCAAGTAAAACCGCAAACAGTAAGTAATGATAAAAGTGAAACAAAAGATTTTTTAATTTTCATGATATGTGATTATCCCCTTTGTTTATTAATCAGATAAAATAAAAGCCATCTCTACACGAGAGACGGCTTTAAATGGTGAGCCATCGGGGACTCGAACCCCGGACAACCGGATTAAAAGTCAGGTGCTCTACCAACTGAGCTAATGGCTCACAGCAAGTGCTGTGGATGATTAATTGGCTGGGATGGCTGGATTCGAACCAGCGAATGATGGAGTCAAAGTCCATTGCCTTACCGCTTGGCGACACCCCAATAATCAATCAAGGGTACATGGGGTGGATAAGCGGACTTGAACCGATGGCCTCCAGAGCCACAATCTGGCGCTCTAGCCAACTGAGCTATACCCACCACGGTTCCTGGTGCGCCAGAAGGGATTCGAACCCCTGACCTACTGCTTAGAAGGCAGTTGCTCTATCCTGCTGAGCTACTAGCGCTTAATAAACGTCAGAACGCACCCGAAAGACCTAACATTGGAGCGGGTGATGGGAATCGAACCCACGCTATCAGCTTGGAAGGCTGAAGTTCTACCATTGAACTACACCCGCGCCTCCTGTCAACGAAATTAATTGTAGCACAGCACATATGAATTAGTCAACAGTATTTTTAAAAAAAATTTATAAAAATCGTTTTTTATAAAAAACCAGCCGTAAACCGTCGTATTTTATGAAATTTTTTCAATATCTTTCTTTAGTTTCTCGATGATTCGCTTCTCAAGCCTTGAAATGTAGGATTGCGAGATGCCAAGAAGATCCGCAACTTCTTTTTGAGTGTGTTCTTTTTTGCCGCCAAGGCCAAAGCGAAGCTCCATGATAAGTTTATCCCTCTGGGCCAATTTTTCAACGGCATTCCTCACAAGCGAGCACTCAACTTCTTGCTCAAGCTTTAAAGTAACTGAATCTTTATCGCTTCCAAGAACATCGCAAAAAAGAAGCTCATTGCCGTTTCTGTCCACGTTCAAAGGTTCATCAATTGAAGTTTCGTTTTTAAGCTGGGAGGTTTTTCTCAAATACATTAAAATTTCATTTTCAATGCACCGGGAAGCATATGTCGCGAGCTTGATGTTCCTCGAAGGGCAAAAAGTGTTCACCGCTTTTATAAGGCCAATGCTGCCGATTGAAATCAAGTCTTCGATGCAAACGCCTGAGGAATCAAATTTTTTCGCTATGTAAACTACCAACCTCAAATTATGAGTTATAAGCGGCTGCCTGACGCTCGGAGGCGCACCTTGCAAAATTTTTTCCATTATTTCGTTTTCTTCTTCTTTGCTTAGCGGCGCAGGAAGAGTCTCAGGGCCGTTGATGTAATGAACCGGCCGCTTGAAAATTTTATAAAATATCTTTTTTATGTAATTTAAAAATCTCATCATATATGTTTTCAAAATAATCGCTCCTAACTAGCTTAATCTATGAGCAAAGGGTTTATCAAAGAGAATGTTCCATCAGGCAGAACCTCTTTTGAGCAAACCGCAATGTAAGCTTCTTTTTCGAAATCATTTTTAATTTTAACCACATCGGGTTTAAAAGCAGGCAAAAGTCCCTCGCCCGAAACCGTTTGAAACGGAATGAACCTTATTTTAAAGTCTTCGAAATTTTGCATTTCATTTCCTTTTATAAAGGGCCAAAAATCTTGAGGCAAAATGGGCTTTAAAACTTCTTCGGACGCAACTATAACAGGGAGGTTCGAAAAAGGCTCTCTCAAAGAGTTGCAGGTGTCAACTTTTGCTGCAAAATTAACCTGCCTTTCCCCCACCTTCACCAAAACTGAGCAAACCAAGTTTTTGTTTTCTTTTTTCTCAAGAATCCTGTTTGTAATTTCAATCACAGTGTAAGCCACAAGGCTAGAAGCTATGAGCAGCAAAGGCGAAATATTAAAATAAACCACACCGTTGTTAATCGCCATACCCCTTGGCCTGAAAACATACCACATTCCAAACATTATGCCTGAAAACAAAAAACTAACAACGAAAAAGTAAGCAACGCTTTTGGCAAGAATTTTAAGATTTTTAAACCCGCAAACCGTTCCCATGATTGTTGCTGCCATGATCGGCCTTGTTATTA
>USIK01000005.1 GCA_900554775.1 uncultured Oscillospiraceae bacterium | reverse complement strand
AAAATATGATAAATGTGCTTAAAGCAGCTTGCGAAAACCCCGAAGATAGCCATGAAGCGGATGAACTCATTAGGGTAAATCCCGTTAACCCTTGGAACGTTTTGGCTATAACCTTCACTAACAAAGCTGCAAATGAGCTCAAAAGCAGGCTAAGTGCTGCGCTTGGCGAAAAGTCAAAAGACATTTGCGCTTCGACCTTTCACAGTCTTTGCTCAAGAATCCTTAGAATTCATGCTGCGAAGATAGGTTACACGAGCCATTTCACTATTTATGATGATGAAGACAGCATAAAGGTTATTAAAGAATGCCTTAAAACTTTGAAACTTGATGACAAGGTCGTTTCGGCGAGAAGCATTAAGAATATAATTTCCCGTCAAAAGGATAAACTTATTACTCCTGAAGAATATAAAGAAGTTCAAAACGAAGGCTATAAATTCAGCGGAGTTCCTTATGAAGTTTATGAATATTATCAAAGAAAGCTCAAAGAAGCAAACGCAATGGACTTTGACGATCTTATTTTTAATACTGTTAAACTTTTCAAAGAGCATCCTGAAGTGCTTGAAAGCTACAGGCGTGAGTTTGAATATATTCTCGTTGATGAATATCAAGACACGAACTATTCTCAAAGCGTTTTGATAAAAAGCCTAGCTGAAAAAAGCAAAAATATTTGCGTTGTGGGCGATGACGACCAGAGTATTTATAAGTTTAGAGGCGCTTCGATTAAAAACATTATTGAATTCGATAAAGACTTTGAAAATGCTAAGCTTGTTAGGTTTGAGCAGAGCTACAGGTCGACTAAAAATATAATTGATGCGGCTAATGCGGTTATTAAAAACAACGCTTACAGAAAAGGCAAAACATTGTGGACCGAAAACCCTCCAGGGGAATTAATCAGGGTTCACACGGCTTACAATGAGCATGATGAAGCTAATTTCATTGCAGAAGCAATTCAAGACAGAGTCGCAAGGGGCGAAAAATATTCTGATTGCGCGGTTTTATACCGCAGGAACTCTCAATCGAACGTTCTTGAAAAGGTCCTCATGAGAAGGGGCGTGCCTTACCGCATTTATGGCGGCCACAGGTTCTATGACAGAAAAGAAATTCGTGACATGATTGCTTATTTGAGCGTTATTAACAACCCGCGCGATGAAATCAGGCTCAGAAGAATCATCAATCAGCCTAGGCGCTCGATTGGCGAAAGAACGATTTCTCAGGCTTCTGAAATTTCAAAAGAAACAGGCAAAGATTTGCTCAGCGTTATGAGGGAATGCGACAAATTCGATAGCCTTCAAAGAGTGGCAGTTAAATTAAAAACTTTTGCTAATTTGATTGATGAACTTATTTACACTTATAAATCCGGCAGGATCTTGCTTTCGGAGCTTTATGAAATGCTTCTTGACAGAACGGAATATATTAGCTTTCTTAAATCTGAAAGAGACAGCAGCGAAGCCAGAATCGAAAATGTGAAGGAATTGCTTAGCAGTATTAAGAGCTATGAACATGAAAATGGCAAAAATGCTACTTTGGCAGGATTTTTGGAAGAAATTTCGCTTTTCTCTGATGTGGATAATTACGATGCAGATTCTGACGCCGTTGTTCTTATGACGCTGCACGCTTCGAAGGGCCTTGAGTTCCCGAACGTGTTTATTCCGGGCCTTGAAGAAGGAATCTTCCCTGGAATTCAAGCTATGGAAGACATGAGCGGAATGGAAATGGAAGAAGAAAGAAGGCTTGCCTACGTTGGCATAACCAGATGCAAAAAGAGCCTTTATTTGCTTGATTCCGACAGCAGAATGTATTCCGGTAGCACTTCACACAATAAAGCTTCAAGGTTTTTGGGCGAAATTCCAGAAGAGCTTATTTTCAAAACGAAATCTCGTGATTGGAAACAGCCTGAAGCGGGCCAGACGATTCCAAAATCTGCTCAGGAGCAAAGAGCTCAGTCAGTTATGGCAGCCCATAATTTTGGCGGCATTGGCGGCGGAAGAAGCTATTGCCACAGCTCAAAAGAAACGCTCTTTAATGTTGGAGACAAAGTTTACCATGCTTCTTTCGGCGAGGGAGTTATTGAGTCTATTGTTCCAATTGCTAACGACAGCATGATGTCCATAAATTTTGGCGGAGTTACCAAAAAACTCATGTCTAATTACGCTAAACTTGAAAAAAGATAACAGGTAACAAATTTTAAATTACCTCCATAATATGATTATTGGAAACCCAAATTTTTGGGGATTGTCAGTAAGAAATAGTAATTTTTAAAGAAAAATATTTATCAACTATTTTTGACAGCCATTAATATTATGGAGGGATTTTTATATGACAGAGAATTTTTCTACATTTTCTTGCCGTGAAAATAATCAATTCAAAGAGCCTGTTTGCATTGATGCTTACAGAGTTTACGATTCTTGCGCAGACAGAAGCTGCCTTGAAAATTTAAGAGTGAATTTTACTGAATCCGGTCAACACATTATCGACCAAGCAACAAGCGTAAGGGTTAAAGATGTTAGTGTTATCACCACTTTCATTGATATGGAACCTGTTCCTTTCCGCAGAGGATATTACTCGATAGATATGACCTACTTTTTCGAAGTTGACATTGAGGCTTTCATGGCTCCTTCGGTCATGCCGGCAACCGTTTCAGGGCTTTGCGTTTTCAGCAAAAGGGCCATTCTTTATGGAAGCGAAGGCGGCGTGAGAGTGTTTAGTTCCGAGTTTTCTTCGGGCGAAACCGATGTTCAAAATGCTTCACTCAGGAATTTGCCGCGTGCTGTGGTTCAAGTTGCTGACCCTGTGGCGCTTTCGGCCAAACTTTGCACCGTAAGCGAGTGCGCTTGCCAGGCTCAAACTAGGGTCCCGGAATCAATTTGTAGGCGTTTCGGCGGTGAATTTATAAGGTCAAATGCGGTCAATAGAGCCGTTGCGGTCACGCTTGGAATTTTTACTATAGTTCAGATCGAAAGAAATGTTCAGATGCTTATCCCGGCATATGATTTCTGTGTTCCGACAAAAGAGTGCACCTCTTCAAGTGATAATCCTTGCGATCTTTTCAGCAGGATTGAGTTCCCTACAGCAGAATTTTTCCCACCAAAAATTAAAAATGAATCTTCAGGCGGATGCGGTGGTTGCGGAGGTTGTTCAGGTTCAAGCACGACCCAAACAACAGAACAAAGCTAACAAAAATAAAGTCTCTCCTTTGACTTCGGGAGAGACTTTTCTTTTTGTAATGCAACAAATAGTTGACATTTTTAGTTTCCAATTATATAGTAGTAGCAGGAGCTAAACCGTTTGAAAAGCGGCTAGCCCCCAAAAGTGATTAAGTCAATGGAATAACCGTTCAACTTTGGTAGAGGGAAACGGTTATTTCATTTTTTTATATGCAGAATCCAATATAAGATAAATTACTAAGAAAAGGGTTGAAAAAAATCCACTTAACACTAATAATTTTAGCATATCATCCACCCCTTTCTCAGGGGCAGATTAACCGTTTTCCATAGGCTAAACTCCTACTGCTAAGAAATATTTTATATTAAAATCAGGCGTAATACAACAAAATTTTACATTATTTTCAGTTATTACCAAAAAAGGAATCGCAAAAGAATTTTATTAAGTAAAAACCCCTGGAAAGAGCTTGCTGACTTGGTTTGGCAGGCTTTAATTTTTTCTAGGAATTTGCAATTTTTAAAATTTTATTGTAAATAGTTAATTATTTTAAAAATATACTTGAAATTTTTAGCGTATAGTTATATAATTGCTTTCAAGTACTGGGTTTTGATATCTAGTTACTAAAAAATAATGTATGTAAAGGAGTTGTTTTAATGGATGTGAACAAAACATTTAAAGGAGTTTGCTCGGTTTGTTTAGCGGCATTTTTGGCATTTCCGATGTCATCGTTTCCTTCCGTACTTGCTGGCATAAGCGATTCGGGTGATTGCAGCGCTGTTGGCACTGGTAGCTCAACAAATAACGTTTCATGGGAAGTTACTGCCGAAGGGGTTTTGACGATCAGCGGAAGCGGCGAAATGAAAGATTTTGCTGATTCGAGTAGCGCTCCTTGGTATGAAAAAGAATCAACTATAACTTCAATTGTGATAGGAGAAGGAGTTACATCGATTGGCAACTATGCTTTCTGCGGGCTTGGTAATGCTCAGACGGCAACGATTCCATCTTCTGTGAAAAGAATCGGCGTTGATGCATTTAAAGATGCAAAATGCGAAACTGAAGAGGATGGGATTCGTTATGTTGGAAATTGGATGACGGGCTTTGGATCAAGCGTTGCAAGCGAAATAGAAATTAGAAGCGGGACTGTGGGAATAGCGGACTTCGCAAGTGCAGATGCAACCGTAAGCAACATTATTTTGCCGGATAGTATCGAGTACATAGGTAAGAATTTCTTAAATGGTAGCAACCTTAAAAATGTTTATCTTAACGGAACTGCCGTCAAATTGAAAAACCTTGGAGATAAAGTTACAGCTCTACTTTCAAGCGAAAGTGTTGGAGTTCATTTCATGGTTATTTCCAGTGAAGACCTTTCAATAGAAGGTTTGAATGAAACTTCTGTGTATCATGTGGGTGATAGGCCAACATTTAATGCACAACTAGTTGACATTGCAGCCAAGAGTTCGCCAAGATGCACCATAGAAGAAAAATGGGTAAGCACCGACGGAACAAAAGAAATAACGGCTAAAAATTCGAACAAATTTGAAAAAGGCGTTGTTTACAAATATATTATTGTTGTAAATCCAGCCGATAAATTTAGCTTTGATAAAGACAACCCTGTTGTGGTTAATTGCATAACTCTTTCCAACGGAATTTTGACTTACAGGCAAAGTTTCGAGGCATTAATTAGCATAGACTCAGCTTCATTGTCAGAAAGCAAAAACTTTGATGTTTCTTGCAATCAAGTGGGAACTCAACCTAAATTCATTGAAAAAGTTGGCACTGACGCTAACTACAGCATGGCTTACCAATTATGGGAAAAGATTGATTCTTCAGGTAATGTTGAAAAGCGCGCTGTTTCAGGGCAGTACACTCCAGCTGACTCCGGAGTAGGCGCACTTGGAAGTTTCGAAGAAAACAGCATGTATAAATACACTGTTTGCTTGAAACCAAACGAAAAATATTATTTTAATCCTAAGTTTACTGCCAAATTAGGCGAGAAAACTGCAAAAGTAACCTTTAAAGAAGATGGTTCGGTTGTTTTAACGCTTGAAAACCTTGGAACAAGCCATTCTTTCCCTCTTACTAAAACTGACAAAGTGGACCCGACCTGCACCACTGCGGGCAACAAAGAATATTATAAATGCCCGAAATGCAGCAAAACCTTTGCAGATGAAAATGCTAATGAAGCTTTGACTGATATTGAGTTGCCTGCGAAAGGCCATACATTCACAAAAGTTGAAGCAGTGGAGCCAACTTGCACCAAGAAAGGCAACATCGAATATTTCAAATGTGCGGAGTGCGGCACATACTTTGAAAGTAAAGACGGCCAACCGGGCGAAGAAATAAAAGATAAAGCAAGCGTTGAACTCGACATGCTCCCTCACACTTTCGATGAAAGCGTTTTCATAATTGACGGCGAAAAAGGCCACTATCACAAATGCAAAGTTTGCGATGCTCATTCAGAAACCGTGGCTCATACCTTTAACAAGATAGTTTTAGATGAAAAATACCTCAAAGAAGGCTTAACTTGCGGCGACGTTATATCTTATTATAAATCTTGCGAATGCGGCGAGAGCAGCAAAGGCACCTCAAGCGAAGAAACCTTCGAAAATGAAAAAGGCAAGAAAGTTGAGCATGAATTCGGCAAAGACGGCGTTTGCACAATTTGCAAAGCTACAGACTATAAATTAAGCGCAGTTGACGGAAACACTTATACTGAAGCCGAAAATGGTTCGCTTATTTTCCGTGCAAACGGAAGTTTAGACAAGCTTTCGAGCGTTAAAGTTGACGGCACTGTTTTAACGAAAGACAAAGACTACACTGTTAAATCCGGCTCAACTATTGTTGAACTCAAAAATGATTATCTAAAAACTCTTAGCGCTGGAGACCACACCTTAACATTGGTTTATGAAGACGGCGAGTGCGAGACTAAATTTGATGTTAAAGCTGCGGATTCAAAGACAGGCGATGATGAATCCAAAGCTGACGATGGCAAAGGCTCGAAAGGTAATGTTATTAGTGATATTATTTACAAAACGGGCGACAATGTAGGTTTAATCTCTTTGGTTTCAACTATGTTAACAAGTGGCTTAGCAAGTGTTTGGTTTGCTAAAAAAAGAAGAAAAAATAGATAAACAGATCTATGCGGCGGTTAGCTTGGGTTAGCCGCTGCTTTTTATTTGCCTGAAGGCGTAAAAACGCACTATAAACACGCATAAATGCTTGAAAATTTAGTTTTATTAGTCAAAAATGCACTATGAAAAATGTAAATAAATACCTTTTTTTGTAATAAACATAAAATATAAAGAAATAAATTATGATTTTGTGTCTAAATTCTTCATTTTTATTTAAAATCAAATTATTTTATGAAAAATAGTTATTTTTTTAATAAAAAATGCTTGACTTATGTATATTTCTATATATAATGTTGTTTAGGTGGTCGAATAAGACTGTTTGACTTCCGGAAAATATTAAAATAAAGGAGTTGTTTCAAATGAACAACAAATTCACAAAGGTTTTACCATTATGCGTAGCAGCATTTTTAGCTTTACCATTTGTTACTGAGCATGCTTATGCAGCACCGGGAGATGTAACTGCTAAGTCAACTTCTTCAGGAACAGAAGCAACACTTTCTGTTGAAGAAAATGGTGGCGTAATCAAAGATTATGATACTCAAGACACAAACCCTTGGACGGAAGAGCAAAAAGGAAAAGTAGACTATGTTACAGTTGCAGATGGAACTAAAGTAATTGGTAAGAATGCGGTTTCAGGAATGAAAGCTCTTGAAACAGTAAGATTCCCAAAAACTCTTGAACAAGTAAAAGATCATGCTTTCGAAGACTGCGACAAATTAAAAGATGTTGTATATGAAGGAACTAAAAAACAATACGAAAAAATAGAAATCGGACATGAAGGAAATGAACCTCTCAAAAAAGCTGAAGTTGAAGCATTATCAATTGGTTCAGAAGAAATTCAACTTAAAACAACAGATCCTGTAGTTGGTGTTGACCCAGAAGGCCATGTAACAACTTCTAATGTTGATGCAAAAGAAAGCAGATTTACTATTGATGAAATGTGGGAAGAAACTGAAGGTGGTAAAGTAAAAGCATCTTCAGCAAGATGGAACGGAAAACTTGAAAGTGAGGGAAAAACTCTTTTTGATGAATTTAAAGCTGGCACTGAATACAAGCATACTATCCGTTTAACTATTCCAAAAGCTCTTGCAGACAAAGGATATAAATTTGATCAAGCTGCATTTACTGGTGATAATGTAAAAATTAAAGTTGATGGACGTAATGTAGAGTTAGCCCCTGACGGTATATTAGAAAATGGCACAGTAGCTACATTCACAGATCTCGTTACAGGAATTTTCGCAGTACCTGCAAGCGAAGACACAACCGGTGAAGGAAAAGATCCTAAACCTGCAGAAGCTAAAAAAGAAGAAGCTAAAAAAGCACAAGCAGCTAAGAAAGAAGCTTCAAACAGCGAATTCTACAAAACTGGAGACGCTAGCGTTCTTCCTTTAATTTCAACAATGCTTACAAGTGGTCTTGCAGCATTTGCTAGCAGAAAGAAAAAAGACTAATACATAATTATTAGTGGTAGGCGGCTGGGTTGTTGTCAGCCTCCTACTTTTTTTATATTTTCCCTTGCATATAAAATAAAAGTGTGATATACTGAACTAAGTTTTAGCGGGTGTGGCGGAATTGGTAGACGCGCTAGGTTTAGGTCCTAGTAGTTCACACTGTGCAGGTTCAAGTCCTGTCACCCGTACCAAAATAACTATCAGGTTTTGTACTGTTTATATGCGTATAAATTGAACTTAGTAGGCTAAGCTAAATAAGAAATAGTTTTGTTAGGCATTGTAAAATTTTTTGTGTTGTTTGTTTTTTTAAATAGGTAAATTTATCAAATCGTGTAATTATATTTTATAATCTAAGGAGATATTATTATGGGAAATGGTGATTTAAATACAGCAAAAGCCAACAAAGAAATATTTGATAAGCTAGTTAAAAATACGGAAAAAGAATTCAGATTTGCGTTTAAACCCAGTACTGTAGATAAAATATGCGATAAATTTGTTACTAATTCCGAGCTTTTGATTCAACCAATCGAACTAAGCTATGACAAACATAAAAAAGAGATTGAAGAAGCAAAACGCATAGTTAAAGAAATTACTCCTATAGAAAATATCTTGGAAGACGTCACAAAGAGGCGCGACGATTTAGTTCGCAGACTTCGCAGATGGTCTTCGAAGGAAAATCTGGTGTATTGCAGGCTTTTTGACCGTGAACTGCAAAAATTAATCGACAACAAAAATTATTCTTTGAAGGGCGTCGATTCGCTTTGGAGTATATATAACAAACATGGCAAGGAAATGAAAAAAGAATTAGAAAATGACAAAACCGATTTTGGAAAGTATTTGCAACGTAAATTGTTAAAAGAATACGGGCTTAGAGTCAGAAAAGAACAAGGCAATCAATTGTTTGAGGAGAAAGTTCAGCGTTTGCACAATTATTTATTCAAATAAAAATGATAAAATAATATTGCTGTTTTATAATATTTTATTTTTAGAAAGTTGCTCTTTTAGGGCAGCTTTTTATTATGTTTTAAAATACACATACTGTGCAAAATCCAAATAAAAAACACCTTTTAAGTTTAATCGTGAAATTTAAATCATCAAAGCAAAATACCGATATTGCATGTGAAAATAAAATGTTATATTTGATTTTATGGCAGCAATTTAGCTACAATAATCTTCTAAAAGGGCGTTTAGCTCTTCTTCTGAAGTGGCTTTTATGCCTGTTTTTAGCATGTCTCTGTCGGTTTTCGGCAGGTCGTTCACGGCGATTGAAGTCGTTTTAAGCGGTGCTTTCGTTCCGGTTTTAAAAATGGCTATCGTTCCTTCATATTCTTTTAGTTCGTAGTTTTCTTCTTTGTTTATGACGCAGTGGCTTGGTTCAAATTTTGCTTCTTGAGTGGTTGGCTGCTTTTTGACTTCTCCGGTTGAAATGCTCACTTTTGGCGAGTCGCTAACCTCCATGAAATAGGCTGTTCCAACGCAAAGCGCCAAGAAAAATGCCACACATAACATAAATTTTTTCATATTTAAGACTTCCTTTGAAAGTAATTTTTTCTTTGATTTTAGTTTTGGCAATGTTTATTAATTTATACAGGTGTATATCTTTTTTTAGCCGGTAATTGATAATCACGACATTTTTTGATATAATTTTTTCATACTTTTTTTGCAGCAAAAATTGTAAGGAGAAATAAAATGAAAGTTGAATTAATAGCGCACACCCCAAACCCTGAAAAAGCGGTTGCTTGTGCGGCGAAACTTTGCTATTCTGCTTGCTCGATAGATGAGATTTCGGATTCGCTTGAAGCTGAAAAAGCGGCATCTTTCGTTGAAATGCTCATGAAACTTGGTCACCAAAGCCCGCTTGAACACATAACCTTCACTTTCGCCATAGAAGGTGTTTCGCGGACGCTTCTTGCTCAGCTCACACGGCACAGAATAGCTTCCTATAGCGTTCAAAGCCAAAGGTACGTTAAGAGCGCAGGAGCCGAGTATGTGATTCCTCCTGAAATTGAAAAAATCCCTGAAGCAAAGGCTGAGTTTGAAAGAATGATGCTTGAAGCTAAAAAAAGCTATGATAATTTGACGGAAATCCTCACTAAGCATTATGGCAGCGACGACAAAAAAACAGAGAAAAAAGCAATTGAAGATGCAAGATATGTTTTGCCAAATGCGTGGAGCACTAAATTGATTTGCACTTTTAATGCGAGGAGTTTGCTTAACTTTTTTTCTCACAGGTGCTGCAACCGTGCGCAGTGGGAGATAAGGAACCTTGCAAACAAAATGTTCAAGATTGTTTATGAAGTTGCTCCCAGTGTTTTCGAAAATGCCGGGCCTTCTTGCCTCAGGGGCGCTTGCAGCGAAGGCAAAATGACTTGCGGCGAAGCGGTTAAAATCAAAAAAATATTTAGCGATATGAAAAGCAATTAGGTGGGTTATTTATTATGAAAGGTAAATTGATAGTTTTAGAAGGCCTTGACGGCTGCGGGAAAAACACTCAAACGAGGCTTTTAACCGAGCGCCTTAAAAAGGAAAATTTAGGTGTTAAATATGTTACTTTCCCGAATTATGAAGATGCTTCATCAAGCCTTGTGAAAATGTATTTAAACTCTGAATTCGGAAGCTCACCGGATGATGTTAACGCATATGCTGCGGCTTCTTTTTACGCAGTTGACAGATACGCAAGCTTCAAAAAATATTGGCAAAAATTTTATGAGAATGGTGGAGTTATCCTCTGCGATAGATACACAACTTCGAATGCTATTTACCAGATGTGCAAGCTTGAAAAAAAAATTTGGGATGAATATTTAACTTGGCTTTATGATTATGAATATTATAAATTAGGCATCCCGAGGCCTGACAGCGTTATTTATTTGCGCGGAGATATAGAGGTTTCGCAGAAGCTCATGGCGGGCAGATACGAAGGCGATGAAAGCAAAAAAGATTTGCATGAATCTAACATCAAATTTTTGAAAAAATGCTCCGAGGCAGCTTCGTATGTTGCGAAAAAAGACGGCTGGAAAATAATTGATTGCTGCAAAAATGGAGAAATGAGAGGCAAGAATGAAATTCATGAGGAGATTATAAAAATTATATAGGGCGGTGCATAATGAGTCTTAGTTTTAGAAGGCCGCGTCTTGAAGACAGGCAGGAAGTTAAGAAAATACTTGAAAAATCGGGTAATATAGATTCAGCTTCTGCATTTGGCACTCTTTACTTATGGGCTGAAGGTTATGACATTAATATTTGCGTGCACGATGGTGTGCTTTTAAAAAAAATTGGTAAAAGCTATGGCTTCCCGAGGGGCGCCAAAAGCGACGCTAAGCTTAAAACTTGCTTGGAAGCTTTGAAACAAAATTGCTTAAACAGTGAAAAATTTATTTTAGATGATTTGCTTGAAAACGACGTAAGAGAGCTCGATAGAATCTTGCCTGGAAAATTTTCTTTCTCAAAAAAACGAGATAATGCGGAATACATTTATGATATAAAAAATCTTGCGCAGCTTTCGGGCAAAAAATACCACCAAAAAAGGAATCATATTTCCAAATTCAGCAAATTGTATAATTGGAAATATATTCCATTTATAAAAAATGTTGAGTGTATGGATTTTTTCGAAAAATGGTTTAAAATATATTCAAAAGACGAAGAAAAGTTTAATAAGCAGGAATATTTGGCGATTAAAAAAGCTTTGGAAAATTTCCAGGCTTTGAAGCTTTCGGGCGGGGCTATAGAAGTAGGCGGTGAGATAATCGCTTGCACAATAGGCGAGAAAATAAACAAAAATGTTTTGCTTGTTCACTTTGAAAAGGCTTTGCCGGAGTTTGAAGGCGCTTACAGCGTTATAAACAATGAATTTTGCAAGAGTGAGGCCGAGAATTTTAGGCTTATTAATCGTGAGGAAGACATGGGAATCCCCGGGCTTAGAAAGTCTAAACTTTCTTATAAACCGATGTTTCTTTTAAATAAATATACTGCCGTTTGGGAGGATTAAAATTTTTATGGAGACTTACACTAAAGCCAATTTAACCATGACCGAAGAAATAACAAAAGTTATGATGGCTTGTTTCGGTGACCCGATTTGGGTTTTAAGGTTTTTCTTTAAAGAAAGATTCGACATAAACAACTGCTATGTTTGCATAGTTGACGGGAAGATTGTTTCGGTTTTGCATGCGCTTAAATCTAAAATAAAAGTGGGAAGAGAAACTTTAAATGCTGTTTATATTTACGGTGCGTGCACGCTGAGCGAATACCGGAGCCGTGGATACATGACTAATCTTCTTAAATTTGCCAACGAGGCTTATTCTAAAATGGGGTATGAGTGCTCGTTTTTGGTGCCTGAAAGTGATAAACTCATTAGATTTTACAGCAATCTTGGATACAAAAACTTTTTTAAAGTAAAAAGAATTGAATTTACAAGAAACGAAATGATGGAGATTTGCGGTTTCGAAGGTACTGATTTTAAAGATTTAAATTCGAGTAGTTTACTCACTGCTTACCAAATGGAAAATTTGAGACGAGAAGTTTATGAAAATCAATGCGGTGTGATCTACAGCGAAAAAGACATTGATTTTGCCGGCAAACTTTATGAATTTTTTAGTTCTGGCGGAATTGTGAGCACGAGTTGCGGATATGGAATTTGCGGGTTTATTTCAACTGGCGAGCTTAAAATAAGGGATTTTACTTGCAAATTTTCAGGATCAATGGAACTCCTGAGGAAAATTTATTCCAGATTCCCCGGTCAGCAAAGGTATACCATAGAAACTTCTCCTTCAAATGCTTTTTTTAAAGATTTAGGTGAATGCTATAATTACGGGATGATTTTGCCGCTTTCGGAATTAAGCGCAGGGCTTATTGAAATTCATGGGGTTAGCCCAGATGATTTTAATGTTCCGTATTTGGGAATTTCACTTGAATAATAAATGAAAAGGATGGATTTTTGAGAATGAAAAAATCAAAGAAAATAAAATCTAGTAAGTTTTTTTTCAAAATTGCATGGCTTGTTTTTATTTGCCTTGTTTCGGCGCTTCTTGCCAAGTTTGCCGTCAGCGGGCTTAATGATATGCTTGCTTTTGGAAAGGAACCTGATATTGTTCAAATAGAACTAAACAAAGATTGTGACATAGATGAAGTTGCAAATATTTTGGAAAGCAAGAAAGTTATTTCTGAAAAATGGTGTTTCAAAATTTATGCTTTAGTCACAAAAGCTCCGAAGAAGTTTAGCCAAGGAGTCTATGAAGTTGAGGTAGGAATGGACTACCAAGCGGTGCTAAACCGAATGAAGGATTCCGAAAGCTCGAAAGACGTTGTTGAAGTTACCGTTACTGAAGGCATGAACGTGATGGAATGCGCGAACCTAATGAGCAAGAGCGGAATTTGCAGCAAAGATGAATTTTTGAAATGCTGCAGCAGCGATAAATTTGATGAGAAATATTCGTTTTTAAAAGAAATTAATAACAATGGCAAAAGGATTTATAAGCTCGAAGGGTATTTATTCCCTGATACTTACAAATTTTACCGCGATGAAAAGCCTTACAATGTTGTGATTAAATTCTTGAATAACTACCAGAAAAAGATTTATCAAAAAATTGATGTTGAGGGTTATTCTTCGAAAATTAGCATAGCAGAAATTGCGGCGAACCAAAATCTTTCAGTCGATGAAGTTATCAATATTGCTTCGCTTATTCAAGCCGAGGCCGCTAACAAAGAGGACATGTACAATGTTTCTTCGGTAATTAACAACCGCCTTGCAACCGCTAAAACCGACGGCAAAAACAGAATTGGCGAGTTTTCGATGAATATTCTTCGCCTTGATGCAACCGTTTATTACCCTTACAAGACCGAAGCCGCAGTGCCTTCTAAGCTTAAAAAGAACTTCAGCAGTTCTTACAATACTTACAAAATAGAAGGCTTGCCTCCAGGGCCGATCTGCAACCCCGGAAAGGAAGCGATAAAAGCTGCACTTTTCCCGGCAAAAACTGATTACTATTATTATTGCCACAGTGCGTCGGGCCAGTCTTTCTTCGCTAAAACTAACGATGTTCACATCGCAAACTTGAAAAAAGCAGGCCTTGCATAAAATTCCCATGTATTTTAAATTTTAAATATGCCGACACTTACCATAGAATCGTTTTAAGGTAGGGTCGGATTTTTTATGTATAAAAGAGCGTTAATTCTTTTCGGCTTGATGATGAGCTTTTTTTGTTTTTCTTTTTTCTCGCTTGATTTAATTTCGAATAAGAATAATTTTAAAGACGCAGCTTCCAACCAGCAATCGTATAAACTGAGGATATCAGATATTCGCGGCACGATTTATGACTGCAGGAATGTTCCTCTTGTGAACGTTGAAAAGAAGCTCGTTGCAGCGGTCATCCCCAGCGTGGAGGCTCTGAGTGCGCTTACTCCTGCGGTTCCTGAATGCAAAAAAGAAGAGCTTTTCAAAAAATGCTCGGGCAATACTCCTTTCATGATTGAAATTGAAAAAGAAGTCAGAAGCCCGTGGATTAAAGTTTTCGAAGTGCCGATAAGATACCCCGGCGTGACTTTGGCGCCGCATATAATAGGGTATATTTCCGGCGATAAAAAAGGCATTGCGGGAATTGAAAAGGTTTTTGACGAATATCTTTCAGGCAAAAATCAAAATATTTGCATAAAATATGACGTTGATGCTTCGGGCAAAATTCTGCCAGGCGGCCAAAGCATCGTGGAAGATAAATCTTATTTTACTTCGAAAGGCGTGGTGCTTAACATCGACAGCAGAATTCAGGCCATTGCCGAAGAATGCGCTGGTAAATACATGAGCCGTGGAGCGGTTGTTGTAACGCAAGTGCCGGATTGCGAGGTTAGGGCCTGCGTGAGTTTGCCTTCTTTTTCGCCGAAGGATGTTTCTAAATATTTAAGCGATAAAAATTCACCGCTTTTAAACCGGAGCTTTTGCTCATTTAATTTGGGCTCAATATTCAAGCTGGTTACCTCTGCGGCTGCTTTGAAAAAGGGCGTTAGCAGTGACCTTGCGTATGATTGCCAGGGTGTTAACGAGGTTGACGACGCTAAATTTAAATGTTTTAACTGCAAAAAGCACGGGCTCATTAATATGCAAGATGCCATTGCTTACTCGTGCAATGGCTATTTCATCGAGCTTATTAAAAACAAAATAAATAAAGATGATCTTCTTAAAATGGCGGGTAAATTCGGGCTTGGCAAAGAAATTGCTTTTGCTGACGGGATAGTTTCGAAAGAGGGCAAACTGCCTTCGAGCGAAAGCCTTGAAAACATTAAAACCCTTGCGAATTTTTCTTTTGGCCAGGGCAAATTGCTTGCAACTCCCATGCAAATTTCGGCCTTGATAAGCACCATTGCCTCCGGCGGAATTTACACGCCTCCAAAGCTCATAAAGGGCCTTGCGGCTGAAAATATGAAATTTTCACCATATGATGCTCACTCCGAACTCCAAAGAACCGAAAAGATAATTTCGCCTGAAATCGCCTCGAAGCTAAAAGAGTTTATGAAAGCCTCGGTTGACTACGGCACGGGCAAAAAGGGCAAACCTGAAGACCCCGAAGTAGATGTTGCCGCGAAAACTTCAACCGCACAGACGGGTATAATTGAAGACGGCAAAAGAATCGAGCAATCGTGGTTTGCGGGGTTTTTCCCTTATGATAAACCAAGGTATTCTATAGTTGTCCTTTCGGAAGCAGGCGCAGGAGGCGGCGAAAGCGCCGGGCCAATATTCAAAGAAATAGTCGAAAGAATTTATAAAGAAGAGCCAGAATTATTCATGGATTGAGATTTAAAATCATTTATAATTGTTTCGATTTTCCCTGAAATCGTTTCTTGAATTTTATTTGCATTTTCGCTTTCGTAGCAAAATGCCTTTTTGTAGCAGCAGGAAACGTCTTTAAACACCTTGTTGTTGCCCACTCTTAAAAACAAAAGCCCGGTTATCAGACCCGTGCTAACGGTAATCCTTGCAAAAGTGAGGCTCACTGGTTTTTTGTAGATTACTTGCGAAATTTCTTGATTTGTGTTATCATTTTCTAAAATAGTTAATTCATCTGTCATATTTGTTCTCCTTTTTAATTTTAAACTATTTGGAATTTACAAAAAGAAAGGGTAATGGCAATGTCAAACAATGTTATCAAACACGATTTTAAAAACTATAAAAAGTCAAGCACCGCTCGCAGGAAAAGACGCCTTAGATTCATGGCTTTAATCGGAACTGTTTTAATGATAAGCGGTATCATCGGTTCGATTGTTTTTTATCTTTAAAGATATATTATATACGGGATTTGATTATTCATGAAAATTTGTGCGGTTGTGGCCGAGTTTAACCCGTTTCATAACGGGCATGCTTATCTTCTTGAAAAGATTAGAAGCTCAGGCTACAGCCATATTGTTGTTGTTATGAGCGGGAATTATGTGCAGAGGGGAGAGGCTGCAATTTTCCCGAAGGATGCTCGTGCTAAGGCAGCTTTGCAGATGGGAGCAAATTTAGTTATTGAGCTCCCGACGGTGAAAGTTCTGGCTACTGCTGAGAAATATGCTTTTTCTGCTTTGAGTGTTATCAAAAAATTTGGCAATCAAATTAACGCTCTCGCTTTTGGCACTGAAACCGAAAATTTCGAAAATCTGGTTGAAATAAAAGAAATTCTTGGAACTGAGCTTTTCAAAAAAGAAGTTAAGCTTCAGCTTGAAAAAGGGTTTAGCTTTGCTGTTTGCCGTGAAAATGCAGTGAGAAATATTTCGAAAAAACCTTGTATTGCAAATGAGATTAAAAACCCGAATAATATTTTGGCGGTGGAATATTTAAAAGCTATGGACAAGCTTGGAATGAGCCTTGATTGCTTGCCTGTGAAGCGCATGGAAGTTCCAGGAAAATATTTTTCGGCCTCGAAATTAAGAAAAATGATAATTCAGGAAAATTTAGATTTTAAAAATTATATTCCTGAAAATCTGGATTTTAACACTAATTTGAAAGCTTCCTATTTTGAAATGGGCAGGGAGATAATTTGCAAGCTCAGGAGCCTTGAAAAAAGCGATTTCGCGAGATTGCCCGATGTGAGCGAAGGCCTTGAAAACAGGATTCGCAGCGCGGTTAAAAAGGCTTGTTCGTTGCCTGAACTTCTGGAGTTTGCTAAAACCAAAAGGTATGCGATGGCTCGCATAAAAAGGATTATTCTTTGTGCTTTTTTGGGGATTGACTCGAATATAGCGAGTGCAGAAATTCCTTATGTAAGGGTCCTTGGGAGTGATAAAAAGGGTTTCGAAATACTTAAAAATGTCGATTCCCCTGTTGTTACGAGGTATTCGGATGTTTTGAAACTTGGCAGTGATGCACAGAATTTTTTTGAACTTGAAAACAAATTCACTAATATTTATTACTCTCTCACGAATGAAATTTTGCCCTGCGAGAAAGAAAAAACTTTTAAAATGATAAGGAATGATTAGAGTTTTGACATATGAGCAAGCAATTTTAAAAATAAAAAATCTTGAAAAATTTGGCTCGAAACCTGGCCTCGAAAGGGTTAGAAAACTCCTTGAATTGATAGGAAACCCGCAGGAAAAACTTAAATTTATTCACGTTGCCGGAACAAACGGCAAGGGGTCGGTTTGTTTTATGCTTGCTAGCATTTTGAAAGAATGCGGTTACAAAACCGGGCTTTTCATTTCGCCTTCTATCATGAATTTTCGCGAGAGAATTAGCGTGAATGGCGAGATGATTCCTGAAAATGACTTGTGCGAGATTCTTGAAAAGCTTGAAAAATTTAAAAGCGAGTTTTCAGAAGACCCCCTGACCGAGTTTGAAATTACAACGGTTATGGCGTTTGAATATTTTAGCAGGGAAAAGTGCGATGTTGTTGTTCTTGAGACGGGAATGGGCGGCAGGCTTGACTCGACTAATGTTATAAAAGCTCCGCTTTGTGCGGCTATTACGACGGTTTCGCTTGATCATACGAATTTCCTGGGCAAAAATATCAATGAAATTGCCACCGAGAAACTTGGAATTGCTAAGCCTGACTCCCATCTGGTTTTGGGTGCGGGCATTGATGCTTCGGTTTGCGAAATAGCCAAAAAAGTTTGCAAAGATTTAAATAGCGATTTAATTTTGGCTGATTCGAGTCTTGTGAGTGACTTTAAACCTGCCGGGTTTAATAAAAGTGAATTCGTTTATGGCAAAATTAAAATGCAAGTGAGCTTAGTTGGGAAACATCAAAAAAATAATATTTGCACGGTTTTGAGCATTTTGAATGTTTTGAAAAAAAGTTTGAATATTCCGGATGTTAAAATTAAAACCGGGCTTGAAAAAGTCAAAGTTCCATGCAGGATAGAAATTTTGAGTGATTCCCCGCTTGTGATTTTAGATGCTTCGCATAATCCTGAAAGCGTTCAGGCTCTTGCTGATTTTATTCAAAATAATTTGAAAAATAAAAAATTAACGGCGCTTTTTGGAATGTTTTCGGATAAAGATGTTGAAACAAGCCTTGAGATAATAGGGAGTTACTTTGAAAAAATAGTTGTTGTGAAGTCGGATAACCCAAGGGCTATGGAGGTTCAAAATCTCAAAAAAATAGCGGACAAGTATAATAAAAATGTTTTTACTTATGAAAATTTTAGAGAAGGTTTGAAATTTGCCGTGAGCAGCCTGAGTGAAAACAATGGCCTGATTATTTTCGGTTCGTTTTCGGTTGTTAGTTTGGCAAAAAAATTATTTTTTTCTATTGACAATTCCCCGCCGATGTAGTATTATATCGGTGTAGAGTGGGGGTATAGCTCAGTTGGGAGAGCGCTTGAATGGCATTCAAGAGGTCAGCGGTTCGAACCCGCTTATCTCCACCAAAGAAACCTTTATATGGCTCATGAAGCTCATATAAAGGTCCTTTTTATTTATTAACCGCCTTTTGTTGAATCCTGCATTTGATACCATTCGAGTGCACTGTGAAAATCTTCTTTTTTAAAGTCTGGCCACAAATTTTTGCATGTGTAAATGTCTGCATATACCGATTGTATAGGCAGAAAACCTGATAGTCTTTTCATTCCGCCCCAACGTATAATTAAGTCCATCATTGAAATATCGCGAGAATGCAGCGCGCTTATCAAATCGCCTCTATTTTTGTTTTGGCTACTAATATTTGAAATGTCCCAGTCCCAGCCGTAATTCACCAAAAAATTCACTTTTGTGCCACCTTTATTCACAGGAACTCTTTTAGTGTATTTTACAAGTTCAGCGGGGAACATCTTTGAATTTTGGTTTCCAACCACTAAAATTTCAGCGTTTTCTTTTTCAATAAGTTTAACGGCTTCAACGCAAGCGTCCGAAAAAGCGATTCTTTGCGATTTTTCTCGTTTGCAATTGTCCGCTGTGAAACCGTAAAATGTTATTTCATTAACGCCCAATTCAGAGGCCAATTTAAAAACCTCAAGGCCAGGTTTGATTCCGCATTGATAACCTTCAAATTTTTCTTTGGAATGTTTCAAAGCCCAGCGTCTGTTGCCGTCGGGGATGATTCCAATATGCTTGGGTATTTTCATTAAAATATCTCCTTTTTAATTTTAATATTTATTTTAATATATGTGGACATGAATTTTTGTCGATTAAAAACACATTGTATTGCGGCAAAAATTTTTGCAAAAATAAAAGGTATAACCCACTTTGAGGTTATACCTAAAATTTTATCTTGAGCTCATTTCGTCTTCTTTTTCTTGGGTTTCGCCGCGGTCTTCAAGCAGAACAACGCTTGAATCAAATGTGCGAGAACCTGCTACTGCTGAAGTTCTGAAAACTGAAAGCGTGATGGTTTCGCCGGGTTTGTGCTTGTAAAGTTCGCCGTAAAAAACATCAAGATTTGTTATTGCAGTGTCGCCAATTTTAGTGATTATATCGCCAGTTTGAATTCCTGCGGAAGGAAGATTGCTGTCTTTGTAAATCTTCGAAACTAAAATTCCAACTGGAACATTGTAAACCTGAGCTTGATAGTTGCTGATCATTTTTGCGCCAATTCCAAGCCTTACTCTTCCTGAAACGTAGCCTTTGCTGATGATGTCGCTAACAACGGTTTTAACCACGTTTGAAGGAACTGCAAAGCCCATTCCTTCAAGCCCTGCGGCGCCGATTTTCATGCTGTTTATTCCAATTACTTGGCCATACATATTAATAAGCGGGCCGCCGGAATTTCCTGGGTTAATGGCTGCGTCTGTTTGTATGTATTTAACTAAACTATTCGAAGCGGCGAGGCTTTTCGAGCGGTTAACCGCCGAGACTATTCCGCGAGTGAGGGTGCTTGCGAAGTCAAGGCCGAGAGGGTTCCCGAGAGCAAGAACTGATTCGCCGACTTTCACTTGGTCGGAATCGCCGAGAGTTGCGCAGGAAAGGCCTGATTTGTCGCATTTGATTACTGCTATGTCGGTTCTTGTGTCATAGCCCACAACTTTTCCTTGAAATTCCTCGTTTGTGTTGGAAACAATTTTAATGTTGTTTTTCTTTGAATTATTAACGACGTGGGAGTTCGTTATTATATATCCTTGGTCATCAATTATGATTCCCGAGCCTTGGCTCACCGGGTCAGAAATTATTTCTGCATCTGCATCATAAACCACAACGCCAACTACCGAAGGAGCCAACTTTTCATAAATTGTTTCTGCTGAAAGCTGGTTTTCATCGCTTGGCTTCGGTTCGTACTTGATATTTGCTTCTCCAAGCTGTGAATTTTGAGTGCTGGAGTTTCCTGAAAGTGAACCGGAAATGCTTGAAAGCAAGTTTTTATTATTCAAAAAATAAACGATGCAAATTATGAGCGCTACAACCAAAAATGCCAAAATGCCGGTTATTGCTGAAAGGAAAGTTTTCATCTTTTTCTTGTTTTGGGGTTTCTTTTCTTCGGGCTCATTGATTGGGATTTCATTTTCTGGCATATCAAATTCAATTTTGCGAGTTGAAAAAATGTCTCGGTCTTTGTCTAGGTTGCTGTTGTCTTGAATTCTTTCTGAAATATTAATTTTCATTTCTTGGGGATTTACCGGGTCTGGCCCGGTTTTTTCTTCTGTTTTTTCATCAAAATTTTCATTCATGGTGGTTCATCCTTCTTTCTTTAATTAAATTTCCGTAGGATTCATTATGTTTTCAAACTGGGTTTGAGTCATTTTCTCATTTGCCAGCAAGAAGTTTGCAACATCGTGGAGTTTACCTATGTTTTCCTTAATGATGTTTTGAGATTTTTCATAGCAATCAGTTACTATTTTCTTGACTTCCGCATCAATCACCGTAGCGGTGGATTCTGAGTAATTTTTTACCTGGCCGCCGTCTCTTCCGAAGAAAGGCTCAGCATTTGAGCAATCAAAAACAATCGGGCCGAGCTCGTCGCTCATTCCGTATTCCGTTACCATTGCCCTGGCGGTTTGAGTTGCGCGTTTAATATCCGAGGAAACCCCTGTGGAAGTGTCGTTTAAAATGATTTTTTCAGCTGCCATTCCTCCGAGTAAAACAATAATTGATTCGAAAAACTTTTTCTTGAATCTGAAATTTTCGTCTTTTTCGGGGAGCGATAGGGTGTAGCCTCCTGCGCTGCCTCTTGGAATAATCGAAATTTCATGAACTTTTTCTTGGGTTTTGCAGAAGTAAGTTGCAATTGCGTGGCCTGCTTCGTGGTAGGCTGTTTGCTTCTTTTCTTCTTCTGTTATGATTCTGGATTTTTTCTCAGGCCCCATTGAAACTTTCATCACTGATTCTTCAATTTCCGCCATTGAAATCATTCCAAGCCCGCGTTTAACCGAAAGAATTG
>USIK01000004.1 GCA_900554775.1 uncultured Oscillospiraceae bacterium | reverse complement strand
TGTTCAAAACCTCGATGATAACACAGTTTGGTGGGAAGGCCTTAACGACAACCCGCCTGAACATGCACTTGACTGGAAAGGAAACCCATGGAACGGCAAAACTTCGAGCGAAAAAGGCGCTCACCCTAACAGCAGGTTCACTGCCCCGGCTAAAAATTGCCCGTTCCTTAGCCCTGAATTTTACAATCCGCTTGGGGTGCCTATCTCGGCAATAATTTTCGGCGGAAGAAGAGCGGATACCATGCCGCTGGTTTATGAATCAAGGGATTGGAACCACGGAGTTTTCGTCGGTTCAATGGTTTCTTCTGAAACAACTGCTGCAATAACTGGAAAGGTCGGCGTGCTTAGGCACGACCCGATGGCTATGATTTCATTTTGTGGTTACAACATGGGCGATTATTTTAATCATTGGCTCGAAATGGGCAAACTCCTTGGCCCGAATGCTCCTAAAATTTTCAACGTTAACTGGTTTAGAAAAGATAAAGAAGGAAACATCATTTGGCCGGGCTATGGTGATAATATCCGTGTGCTTGAATGGATTTTAAAACGTTGCGAAGGCAAAGTTGGAGCAATTGAAAGCCCGATTGGGTATGTCCCCCGTTCTAGTGACATTCGTTTAAACGGAACTGATTTAACCGCAAGCGACGTTAAAAGACTGCTTTACATAAGCAAGCCCCAGTGGCGCAAAGAAGCTCGCAAGATTAAAAAGTTCTATAAAATGTTTGGCGAGGCCCTGCCTGAAGAATTAAAAAACCAGCTTGAAAAGCTTGAAGAAAATTTAAAACCGGAAAAAATTGAAGACGAAGAATAGATATTAAATGCGAAAAACACATCCATGAGGATGTGTTTTTTGTTTCCTTTTATAATGATTTGTTTTACCAAATGTTTAGTATTTATTATAATATTTTTAAAAAATAGTTGACAAATCAAAAATATTATGTTAAAATGTGTAACATAATATGTTAAAAAGAAAGGAAATGGTTCAATGAAAAATTTTGTTAAAAAAACAGCGGCTACTGCCCTTTCAGTGCTCGGAATTCTTTCGGCAATGCCTTCAGCATTTTGTGCTCCAGGTGGGGAAAATAATGAAAAAGGACACATTGACCCATTTAATATGATGGTCGTTGGAAAGCATCTTAACAGTGTTAAAGATATTTGCAATTTAACAATGGTAAACAAAAAATATGAGGATATCGTGGAAAGATATCATCTTAATCCAGTAGCAATCACTTCAAGAAAACAATTGGCTCTTTACCCTAAAATGGAAACGTGCCATATTGGAAGATGTGAATCTGAAGAAGATTTCATTTCAACCTTCCCTAATGATAAGATTAAAACATTGGTTTATCTTCCTGGTTCTTTTGATGTAGATCAATTTGAAAAAGTTGTAAATGAAAATAAAATATATGCCGATAAATGGGGTCGTGAATTTAGACTTGAAAGTGAAAATCCTATGGATGGTTGCCGAATTACATTTACAAAAGATGGTCAAACAATAGTTTTCATGTTTAGTCCATATGTTGATGGAGTTTTGACCAGTTTGATCGGATACAACAGCCTTTTGAAAGAGTGTGGAATAGTAGGAGAAGAACTTACTGCCGCTTCTGTAGCGACTTCTGGGGTACTTTCTATTCCAAGTTCTGTTGAGAGTATAGGAAGGGATGCTTTTTATGGTTGCGAAAATTTAACTGAAGTTAATATTCCAAGTTCTGTTAAGAGTATAGGAGATGATGCTTTTAGAAGTTGCAAGAAATTAAATCAAGTTACTATTCAAGGTTCTGTTAAGAGTATAGGAAGTTATGCTTTTGCGCATTGCTGCAGATTACATAGAGTTACTATTCAAGGTTCTGTTGATAGTATAGGAAGTGGTGCTTTTGCAGATTGTTGCGGATTATGGGAAGTTACTATTCAGGGCCCTGTTAAGAGTATAGGAAATTATGTTTTTACGCGTTGCAACAGATTAACTAAAGTTACTATCCAAGGTTCTGTTGATAGTATAGGAAGGGATGCTTTTTCGGGTTGCAAAAATCTAAGTGAAGTTACTATTCAAGATGGTGTTAAGAGTATAGAAAGTTGTGCTTTTGCATTTTGCGAAAATTTAACTCAAGTTACTATTCAAGGTTCTGTTGATAGTGTAGAAAGAGATTCTTTTGCGGGTTGCAAGAATTTAACTTACATAAGATATAATGGCGGTGTTTATACTATGGATAGCTTTAAGAGAGCTTTTGCAATGGCTAAGTTATATAAAACAGCTTAAAATAATTTGTTTTTAACGTGTTTAAGTTTAAATAATAAAAATAATTAAGTCCGCCGGAAGAAATACTGGCGGATTATTTTTTTTGATTAATAAATTTTTGTTAAAATATTTTAACAAAATGTTGACAAACTAAAAATATTGTGTTAAAATATATTACATAATATGTTAAAAAAGAAAGGAAATGGTTCAATGAAAAATTTTGTTAAAAAAACAGCGGCTACTGCCCTTTCAGTGCTCGGAATTCTTTCAGCAATGCCTTCAGCATTTTGTACACCAGATGGGAAAAATAACGAAAGAGGACACATTGACCCATTTAATATTATGGTCGTTGGGAAGTACCTTGACAGCGTTGGAGATCTTCAAAATTTACAAATGGCAAATAAAAAGTATGAAAATTTGTTAAATAGATATCATTTTAACCCTGTGGGAAATACTTCAAAAGAGCAATTGGATCTTTACCCTAACATGGAGACTTACCGTATTGAAAAAAATTTCGTTTCAACCTTCCCTGATAAGAAAATTATGAGACTGGTTTATCTTCCTGGCTCTTTTAATGTGAATAGATTTGAAGAAGTTGTATATATGAATAAATTATTCCATGCCGATGAATGGAATCGTGAATTTGCACTTGAAAGTGAAAATCCTATGGATGGTTGTCAACTTATATTTACAAATAAAACTACTGACAAAGAAATAGTTTTCAAGTTTAATCCATATGTTGGTGGAGTTTTGACCAGTTTGATCGGATACAACAGCCTTTTGAAAGAGTGTGGAATAGTAGGAGAAGAACTTACTACCGCTTCTGTAGCGCCTTCTGGGGTATTTTCTATTCCAGAATCTGTTGAGAGTATAGGATATGGTGCTTTTGAGGGTTGCACGGGTTTAACTCAAGTTATTATTCCAAGTTCTGTTAAGATTATAAGAGATAAGGCTTTTAAGGGTTGCACGGGTTTAACTCAAGTTACTATTCCAGAATCTGTTGAGAGTATAGGAGAAAATGCTTTTGAAGGTTGCACAGGTTTAACTGAAATTACTATTCCAAATTCTGTTACGAATATAGATAAGGATGCTTTTTGGGGTTGCAACAATTTAAATCACATAGAATATAAAGGTAAAGTTTACACCGATAAAGATAGTTTTAGTAAAGCTATAGATGATGCTAATAAGGGATTGGGATTTTGCGTAATATGTTAAAAAAGAAAGGAAATGGTTCAATGAAAAATTTTGTTAAAAAAACAGCGGCTACTACACTTTCAGTGTTTGGAATTCTTTCAGCAATGCCTTCAGCATTTTGTACACCAGATGGGAAAAATAATGAAAGAGGACATATTGATCCATTTCACATTATGATCGTTGGGAAGTACTTTAACAGCGTTAAAGATTTTCAAAATTTGGCAATGGCAAATAAAAAATATGGAGACCTAACTGAGAAATATTACTTTAACCCTGTGAAAATTAGTTCAAAAGATCAGTACGAGATGTTCCCTTCATTGGTAACTTACCGTGTTGGCGAAAATGAAGAAAAATTTGTTGATACATTCCCTAATGATAATGTCAAAACCATGCTTTATCTCCCTGGCTCATTTAATATAACTAATTTTAAAAGGGTTTTGGAAATCAATAAAATTGAAGGCTATTTTAAGGATTCCCTTTTAGATTGGCATCGTGATGTAAAGCTTAACGATGATAACCCTATGAATGGTTGCCGCCTTATATTCACGCATGGAGACAGAAAAATAATATTTGTGTTTGACCCAAGTTCTGATGGAAGTTTAGTGGAATTAAAAAGATATAATGCCTTTTTGAGCAATTGTGGAGTATATAAAGGTATGATACCGCTGTCAGATGATGTTTCTATCTCAAACAATTTTAAAGGTGTTGGGAATAGCGCTTTTTATGGCTGCATTTCTTTAAAGAATGTTAAAATTTCTAATGGTGTTAAAAATATAGGCGACGGTGCTTTTTATTACTGCAATGGTTTAAAAAATATTAATATTCCTGATTCCATTGAAAACATAGGAGAATTTGCATTTTACAATTGCTATTCTTTAAAGGCAATTAAAATCCCGAGTTCTGTTAAATATATAAATAACACTGCTTTTGCTGGATGCTCAAGTTTAAATCATATAGAATTTAATGGTAATGTTTATGATAGCGTAGGAAACTTTATGGCGGCTTTTAATGCCTACAGAGCAAGCCAGAAATAAATTTTGGATATAGTTTTAAAGTGATTTGTTTTTAACATGTTTAAGTTTAAATAATGAAAATAGTAGGTCCGCTGGCATGAGTGCTGGCGGATTTTTTTGCTTGATGGAATGCTGGTAAAACGATTGACAAACTAAAGGTGTTATATTAGAGTTTGAAATGTAATATGCTAAAAAAGAGAGTGATTTTTAATGAAGAAGTTTGTTAGAAAAACAGCAGCCTCTACCCTTTTAGCCGCTGGAATTTTTTCAGCAGCGCCTTTGGCGTTTGGTGCACCTCCTAAAGTTGAAAGCGAAGCAGAATTAGCCGATATTTACAATTTCGAACCTTTAAGGACTAATTCTAATGGCAGATTGTGCGTCTCCCCTTACAAGCGACCCTATATTGCGCAAAAGCGCACGTATGGAGAATTTGTTTTCACATTTCCTGAAAATGTCGAAAGAATGATTTATTACAAAGATTCCTTTAACAAATATGATTTCAGAAAAGTCATGACTGCAAACAAAATTATTGATAAACATGAAAAATACAATAGAAATTGGTACCGTAGACTGGAAATTAACGCTGGAGGCCCTAGAAATGGCTGCCACGTTGCTTTTTCCTGTGATGACAAAGAGATAGTGTTTTTCTTTGACCCGTGCGCTGACCAGGGCTTCACAAGCATAGAAGATTACAATAGATTCATGAAGCACTATAAATTAAAAGATGCTATCATCCCGCTTGGAAGTGGAACTCTTGTCGCTAATTCAAAGGTATAATGCACGGTATTTTAAATATCAAATCCGCCGATATTTTACTGGCGGATTTTTTAGTTAATAAGTTTATATTAAAAATAGTTGATAAAATAAAAAGGTTTAGTTAAAATTAGAAATGCTATGAATTAAAAGGAAGGAAGTTTTTAGTGAAAAGATTTATTAAAAAAGCGGTTGCCACTGCCCTTTTGGTGGCTGGAATTTTCTCGGCGGTGCCGCCAGCATTTTGTGCGCCGTATGGAATGGTTAACAACACTCTAGTTAATGGCAGAGGCCGCCTTGATGGCCACAGCGCTATGATTGTTGGGAAATATTTTGAAAGAATTGAAGACTTTCAAAATTTAGTAATGACTAATAAAAAATATAGACAGATCATGGAAAAGTACCATTACAATCCTGTGGAAATTGACCCAGAAAAACAACTGGCTATTTTCCCTAAAATGGAAACTTACCGTATGGAAGAATATGGGTCACCAAATTTTGTTTATACATTTCCTGAAGGCATTAGCAGGTTACTTTATCTTCCGGGGTCATTTAATGGATTTGACTTTAAGAAAATCATGAAAGAAAACGGAATACTTGATGGAAATGGCAAATATAACGAGGATTGGGGATGCTATCTGGATGTTAAAAAAGATGGCTTCATGGATGGTTTTAAGTTAATATTTCAATCCAGCGATAAAGAAATAGTCTTTTTGTTCGATGTATGCAAGGATGCAAGATTAAATTGCGTGAAAGACTGTGTTAGTCTTATGTGCGATTGTGGGTTAGATGAATTTATTGATTTGTTTTTAGATTTTTTTTATATTCCGCAGCATGTTACAAGCATAGGCGAATATGCTTTTTCTGATTGGTTGGATTTGGAAAAAATCACTCTTCCGGATTGCATTAAAAGTATAGGAGCATTTGCTTTTGGGTCGTGCCAGCATTTAGAAGAAGTTTTTATTCCTAGCTCTGTTGTGAGCATAGGAGAGAGATCTTTTGAACATTGCTACATGTTAGAAAGAATTAATATTCCAAATTCTGTTACGAGCATAGGAGAAGGTGCATTTTCAAATTGCTGGAGGTTAAAAAACATCACTCTCCCAAACACTATCACGAGCATTATAGGGTGGACATTTTCAATGTGCGGCCTTACGGAAATTAACATTCCAAGCTCTGTTACAAGCATAGGCACATACGCCTTTGAGGGCTGCAATGATTTAATTAAAGTTCATATTCCGGATTCTGTTACGACTATAGGCAGAGGCGCTTTTGATTGTTGCTTTAGTTTAGAAAGAATTGTTATTCCAAATTCTGTTAAAAATTTAGGAGAGAGAACTTTTTGTAGGTGCTCAAACTTAGAAAGCATTACTATTCCTACTTCTGTTGTAGATATAGACGATAGTGTATTTGTAGGTTGCGAAAGCTTGAACCATATAGAGTTCGGTGGCAATACTTATGAAAGCGTGGAAAGTTTTATGCGGGCCTTTAAGGCTTATAGAGAAGCTCACAAATAACAAACTTTAAATCCGCTAATGAAACGCTGACGAATTTTGTTATTAATAAAATTTTATTAAAAGAAGTTGAAAAAATAAGAATGTTTAGTTAAAATTAAAAATGTTATGAAGTAAAAAGGAAGGAAGTTTTTAGTGAAGAAATTTATCAAAAAAACGGCTGCCACTGCCCTTTGTGTGGCTGGAATTCTTTCGGCTGTGCCATCAGCATTTTGCGCACCACCTGGGGAAAATAATGGAAGAGGCCGCCTTGATGGTTACAATGCCATGATCGTTGCAAAATATTTCAAAAAATTTGAAGATATGGCCAATTTGGTGATGGTAAATACAAAATACAAAGACATCGCGGCGAAGTTTCATTATAACCCTGTGGAAATTAATTCAAGGAAAAAACTCGGTGCTTTCCCTGTGCTTGAAACTTGCTATATCAGCAAATTCAAAGACGATTTTATTTCAACATTCCCTAACGATAAAGTCAAAAAAATGATTTATCTTCCGGGTTCTTTTAATCCGGATCAGTTTGAAACGGTTTTAAGGTATAATAAAATTGTTAACGGCCATAGAAGCTACGCCGAAGAATGGAACCGTGAAATAGAAATTAACGAAGAAAATCCTCTTAATGGTTGCCGCATTACATTTACATCAGATGGTAAAGAAATAACGTTCTTGTTTGCCCCGCCATACAGCAGCAGAAATTCAATATGTTGTGCGTTTAGATATAATATGTTAATGATGAATTATGGGTTTGATGAAGCTGTTGTGCCAATTATAAATGACTATTTTAATCCAGATGAGATGGGTGTTACCCATATAGGAGATTATGCCTTTCAAAATAACGATAGTTTAGAGATTGCTTCAGTGTCATCTTCAGTTATAAGTATAGGTAAACATGCCTTTGAAGGCTGCAAAAATTTAGAAGGTGTGGGTACTTTATATTCCGTTACAAGCATAGGAAAAAGTGCTTTTAAAGGCTGCGAAAAAATGGAGTGGATTGGCCTTTCTAGCTCTATTACGAAAATAGAAAACCATACTTTTGAAAATTGCAAAAATTTAGAAGGTGTAAGCATTCCGCGCTCCACTACAAGCATAGGGAAAAGCGCTTTCAAAGGTTGCGAAAAGTTAAAAGGAGTGAATATTCCAAACTCTGTCACAAGTATAGGAAAAAGCGCTTTTGAAGGCTGCAAAAGTCTAGATAGGATATGGATCCCCTATTCTATTACAAGCATAGAAAAAAACACTTTTAAAGATTGCGAGAATTTAAAAGATATTTCTATTCCTGGTTCTGTTACTAGCATAGAAGAAAACGCCTTTGAGGGCTGCACAAGTTTAAGACGCATTATACTTGACGGCCATGTTTATAATAGTTTAAGCGAATTTATGCAAGGTTTTTATGCTTACAAGGAATTTTTAAAATAATAAAAATTAATTCCGCCAACGAAATATTGGCGGATTTTTTTGTGCAAATTCCGGCACAGCCGGAGGAATGTTAGTTTGACTAGGTGGTTTATTTATTAAATACTTCTGAAAGCCAAGTGTGAAGATTCCTGATTTTTTCGTCAAGTTTTGGGTTGCTTAAAATTATTTCTTCTCTTATTATCACTTCGTTTTTGCCGCCTACAACTCGCATCATTTCTTTTTCAATTATCCTTTTTTCAAGCACATCGGCCAAAATTCCCGAGAAAGTTCCTAGGTCTTCTTCTTTTAAAACTATTCCCTTTTTCGCGAGTAAAACCTTCATTTCTTCCCCGCTTCTTGCGCTTAAAAGCGCTTCAACAAAGTTTTCATCGGATAAAACTTTTTCAAGTTCAGCTTTTTGCATAATTTCAAGAGAGTCTTCGCTCCCCTTTCACCCACCTTTCAAATGTTTTAATTACACTTAATTATACATAAGATTTATATAGTGTCAACTTATTTTTGTAAAAATTAAATATTTTTTTATTGAATTTTCTCCCTTATTAAATATTCATTACAGATTGCTTTCATATAAGTCTTTTTAGGGTCATATAAATTTCTAAGCCTACAATTTGTAGGAAATAATTATTTACGGAGGAATTTGTATGCAAAAAGATTCCGACAAAATTAGTCCTGAAATGTTGAAAGAAGCCGAAAAGAAAATGGGCATGACGCCGGAGCAGATAAAAAAAGCTATTGACAGCGGCGATGTTTCAGGCATAATGAAAAATCTCGGTAAAACTGACGCTCAGAAAGTTCAAAAAGTCCTTTCGAATAAAGAATCCGCGATGAAACTCCTTTCTACCCCGCAAGCACAGGCCCTTCTTAAAAAATTTCTCGGAGGTAAATAAACAATGGAAGACCTAACAGAAAAAATCGCTGATATGCTAAGCGACCCGGAAATGATGAACAATTTGCAAAGCATTTCCGGTCTGCTGGGTCTTTCTTCCGGCGAGCAATGCGAAGACAAAGAAAATTCAGAAGAATCCTCTTCCGGGTTTCCTTTTTCTCCGGAGATGCTTCAAATGATAATGAAAATAATCCCGATTTTATCCTCACTGAAAAAAGATGATAAATACACTAGGTTTTTGGAAGCGTTAAAGCCGTTGCTTTCTGAAGAAAAAAGAAAAAAGCTGGAAAGCTCTTCGCATATTTTGAAAATTTTGCGTATTTTGCCGCTTTTAAAAAGTCAAGGGATTTTATGAGGTGAGAAAAATTATCAGTAATTTGTCCGATGAGCTCCAGAAGTTAAAAGAAAACGCCATCAAAGAGGCTTGGAGTTTTAAATCTAAGTCTAAAAATTTGCCTGAAAAGCCCGAAGAAAACACCGAAAAATTAAAAGGAAAAGATGAAAATAAGTTTCAAAATTTCAGCGAAATTCAAAAGTTTTTTAGCCCTGCGCCAAAAAAGCGTCCGCCAAGTTTGCTCGAAGCAATAACTAGAAATAGCGATAATTTGATTATCATTCTTTTGATAATTTTGCTTATGGACGACAAAGAAAATTTTCCGCTTTTGCTCGTGCTACTTTACCTGATGATGTAAATCTATTAAATAAATATATTTTTAAATTATACAATCATATAATTTATTGACATTTTACATAATTTTTGATAGACTATCTCCTGTAAAAAAAATAATGAGGAGGTAGTCAAAATGGACATTAAAGGTAAAATATCTCTTATGCTTAAATCTAAAGGTTTCGGGGAAATGTTTTTGTATTCGATAAATCATAAAAACTCGCTGGTAGATGTAGGCAGTTTGAAGGCAAAAAACTTGGATTCCCTTAAATATATTATGCGTGTTACGACTATTGAAAAATTACTCGGCAAGTCAAGCGAAGAGGAAGTTGCGTGGAAAGACTATAAAGAACTTTATAAAAGCGTTTGCGGTTCAATTGACACATTGAAAAAGTACTGCTCAGCGCTGGAAAAACAGAGCGAAACCAACCTGAAAAAGAGAATTGAAAAATATAATGAGCAAAAAGAAAGGCTCCAGGCTCAAATTGAATTTTTGACCAAAATGCAGCCTGCCAACGCGGGTTACACCGATAAAAAAGTTATAGCAAAAAATATTGAAGCTATTAAAGGAGCGGCAGCTAAATTTAATAGAGTTAGAGTCAAAAAACCTTACAAAGAATGGCTGGAAAAATCGGGTTGCAAGGGAACTGTTATGGATTACACCTCTTTTAAATCTGCTGCAAAAAGGAAAACTGATGGCGGAATGCCGGATGCCCCACATTTTGCGGAATTTTTGAAAATGCAAAAAGAAATTAGGAATGAAGAATTCATAAAAATAAATGGTTATATTAACACACTTGTTAAACAAGAAATGCAAAAAGAAATGCAAAGGAAAATTTTAGAGTGCCAAGAAAAGGTAGGTAATACTGCGGGGAAATTGGCTAAACTCGTGAACATAGACATGAGAGCCATGGGCGAATTTAGCCAGATTAAAAGTGAGTCACTTTACAATAATTTAGCGTCTGCTTTGGCTTTAAAAATAAATAACAGTAGTAAAAAACCTTTAATTTCGAGTTCAGAAGAATTCAGAAAATTAGTTTCTGCAAAGTTAGCTAGTAAAGAAGAATTTAGCAAAAAAGATTTTCCGGAAATGGATATAAAAGACAAGCAATTAAAATGGATTAATGCTTTTCGTGAACTTTGGAACACATTTGAAGAAAACTTTGCTGAACTTAGCAATATTACAAAAGGCAAAAATATTAATGCTAAAAAAGGCGCTAAATACGAAAAGACTAAGAAGGCAATAAGTGAGAAGTTAGCAAAATTTAAAGAGCATTATGATGAATATATAAACGAGATTGAAAAATGCTGCAAGCTGCAAAGCAAAGTTGCTTTTAAAGACGGCAGACCAGTTGAATATGATGCGAAAATTAAAAGCAAGAAGAGAGGTTTCAAAGACGTGAAAGTATATGGCTTTGAAGACATGAAGGCCCTTGAGCCCTTTATGGGAAAAAGCACATTGATGGACAGGCAGTTAGCTGAACTTAACAAGAATGCCAGCAAGATTAATGCGGAGATTGCGAAATTCAAAAAGAATTATGAATCTGCAAGCAAACACGCCAATAACATTAAAAGAAATATTGGAATGTATGTTAACCAATATGAGAAAAAATTCAGCAGCAAAAGTGCGGGTTTGAATGGTCAAATAATCAGCGATGGACAAGGAAAAATAAATCTTAACGGATGGAAACCTCCTCAAGATAGCCTTTCGTTAGCGCAGAGCGTTGTGACAGTTTATTACTATATAGACAGATACCAAAATAACAGCTTCAACCTTTTTGGCTCTAAAGGAAATTATATTGACGCTTACATTGAAGAAAGCAAAAAATTGAAGCTTGGCTTTACTCCTGGGAAAAATAAATAGACTTAAAAATTAAGGAGGCATCGAACATGGCGGTTTCTGACAAAGCAAAAAATGAAGGAACATTTTTAGATTAAATAATTTGCAAAAATAAAATTAAAGACGTAGAAAAATTCGGGCTAAATGACGTTAAATATCTTAAGTCTCTTTTAGATGTCCCAAGCGTTAAACTATGGATGAAAAGTTCAAGAAACCAGAGCGAAATGAAAGAAAGCTACAAAAAGCTTTATAAAGACGTTTGCAAATACCTCGATAGCATGAAAAAAAGCTGCTTGGCAATGAAAAGATATAAACCTGATGAACTGGCGCCTAAAGTTGAATGGTGCAGAGAATTAAAAGCTAAAATGGAAGTTGAAATGGGCGAAATTTTGACAAAAGATATGAAAGAAGCGAAAATCCCTGTGAATGTGAAAGCAATCAAGAAAATTGATGAGTTAACGATTGCTTTTAATAATTTCAGAGCTAGCAGCTGTTATAAAGCGATTATGAGTGGTGCAAAGGTAGACCCTAGGCTTGAAACATACAGCGAATTTGAGCCGAGAATGCGAATGAAACTGGGGACTAATATGCCGCTAATAATGGTTAAAGAGTTCGTGGAAGAGAAAAAACAGCTCAAAGAAAGAGAAACGCATGCTATGTTTGATTATTTTGTAAAATCTAGCAATAAGTTTGTAAAAAGCGCAAGAGCAACGGTTATTAAAGACTTGAACAAGCTTGCAAAGCGTGTAGAACTCAGCGAAAGCAGCCTGAACAAATATTTATCTTCAGAAAAGGATTTCAAAGAAATTAGTAATGGGCTTTATAACGAACTGGCAGAAAATTTGACGAAGTTAGTAAAAGAGACTATTAGCGAGTATAATGAAAATTTCGGTGGAAATAAATTGGAATTCACCAATGAGGAAGAATTAAAAAATAGCATCGAAATGATAATGGGCGGCGAAAAAGCAGTTCTAGAAAAAGAAATGAAAAAGAAGGCGGAAGATAACGGAAATGCCGAAGGGTGGCTGAGTTTAGGATTTAAATATTTCAAAGCTTTTTATAGTGGTATTTATAAAGTTTTTGAAAAAGAAACAAAAAGTAGGTCTAAAGATTTATATGATTATTTTAAAAAATATATCAACTGGGAAGGGATAAAAAAAGAAGCTAAAGGTAGCGCTGAAAAGTATTTGAAATTTATTACAGAAGATTTTTTGGCAGTATGGGGTAATTTCGAAGTGTCTCATAGATGCCTTGTGGAAATTATGAATGACAGAGATAGCAAAGCAAAAAGTTTAAGTGAATTAATCGGAAAATACAATAAATACATTGAAGACATAAGCAAAGCCACTGAAAAAATGGCAGTAGAGAACAAGGATAAAATCAAAGGAGTTAATATTAAAAACCAAGATAGGTTCAAATGGCTGGTGGAAGAGTTTAACAATTCAAACAATGACATCAAAAAAACCATCCCTAAAATTAAGCATTATTATGACGCTGCATTTGATAGCGCCGAATGCGTCAAAAGTTCCATTGAGGTTTATATCAACGATTACAAAGGCCAATTTTCAAAATCTTTTGAAGGCAAAACCCTTAGGAGCTGGGCGCCGAATAAAAATTCTTCCAAGCTTACTTTAGGCCAGGCAATATTATTCACTCACTACTGCATAAGCAAATATGAAGAAAAGTGCTTTGGTTTGGGCAAGGGTTTTGCGAGTTACCTGGAAGAAAGCGAAAGAATGAAACTCGGCGTAACTAGCAAGGAGCTTAAAAATATAATAGCTAATTCATAAGAAGCAAAAGCCTCTAAATGTTTAAAAAATCATAATTTTCGCCCCTTAGGCATATAAGTTTAAAAGAATTTATATGTCTGGGGGTTAATTATGCGTGAAAGAAGCTCTTGAAACCCGGGCGCTGAGGCTCGGTGAATTTATGGTTGATGAAAAAGCCACTGTGAGAAAAGCCGCTAAATATTTCGGTGTTTCTAAGTCAACGGTTCATAAAGATGTTTCCGAGAGGCTTGAAAAAATAAACAGTTGCCTTTACCAAGAAGTGAAAAAAGTTCTTGAAACAAACAAAGCCCAAAGGCACATAAGAGGCGGCTATGCAACGAAAAATAAATATGCACTCAGGAGCAAAAATTAATGCTCCGGGTGCTTTTTATTTTGAATTAAAATCTTAAATCAGAGCTTTTTTATGAGGAATTTTTTAATTTTATTTTTATTTGCTGGTTATTTTTAAGTTAAAAAATTATTTTTAAAATATATTGATATTTTTAAATAAAAGTCCTAAAAAACGCCTTTGCTTGATTTAAAACATGATTTATTCTATCATTTATTATCATATTTTAAATGTAAGGAGAGGTTTTTATTAAATACATAAGATTATTTTCAAGTTATATTAAAAAAAATACGAAAAATTTAATTTTAATGTTCATGCTGGTTTGCGTTAATCAGGTTTGCTATTTGTTTTTGCCGTCATTAACGGCTGATATCATTGACAAAGGCATCAAGCACACCGGCCTGAGCCAAAACGAGCTAAACTTGATGACTGCTGAAGAAATAGCTTCTTTTCAGACTTCTTATATTTTGAAAATTGGCTTTTTGATGCTTTTTGTTACGCTTATTTCAGTTTTTATCACGGTGATTATCAACAGGATAATGGCCAAAGTTTCGGCAAGCATTTCGGCGGATATCAAAAAAGATATTTTCCATAAATTTTTGAATGCTTCGTATTTGGATTCAACTAAATTTTCGCCTTCTTCACTGATGACGAGGCTCACGAGCGATTCTGAAAATGTGAAATCATTTATAATCATGTCGGTTCAGCTTGTTGTCCCCCCTGCTCTGCTTTTCGGTGGCGTGATTATGTCTTTTAAAGCTTGCCCCTCCCTCACCCCACTCATAATTCTTGGAGCTTTGGCGGCTGGGCTGGTTGCCTTTGTTTCGCTTAAAATGATCGCGTCGAAAGCCAAAGTTTTGCAAGAAACCGAAGATGATTTTAACTTGACTATCAGGCAGCAGCTTGAAGGCGCAGCGGTTATAAGGAGCTTTGGAAACTTTGCTTTTGAAAACGAAAGATTTGAAAAAGTAAACGCGAAGTTTGCAGACATTTCTTTTTTCATAAATAAAATCACGGCGGTTATGTCCCCTTTGATGGTTCTTTGCGCTAATTTGCTGACGGTTAGCCTTCTTTGGTTTAGCTCTATTAAGATTTTTAACCAAGAAATGCAAGTTGGAGACCTGGTTGCTTTTATGCAATATTCGCTCATGATAGTTGGCGCTTTCGTGATGCTTTCGCTGATGATTTCGGCGTTGCCGAGGATGATTGTTTCTATAAAAAGAGTGGGCGAAATTTTGGCGTGTGAAGAAGAAACAAGCTTAGGCAAGAAAGAATTCCCTGAGGATTTTCACGGCAGCATAGAATTTAATAATGTTAGTTTTAAATACCCTGGTGCTTCTGAGAACACTCTTAATTCAGTGGATTTTTGCATTAATTACGGCGAAACCGTTGGAATAATCGGGAGCGTAGGCTCAGGCAAAACGACGCTTTTAAGGCTTATTTTGGGGCTTTACGAGCCTTGCGGCGGAAGCATTCGCTTTGGCGGCGAAAGTATTCTTGATTTTAATAAGACAAGCCTGCTTGAAAACATTGCTTATTCTTCGCAGAAAAGTGCCATTTTTTCGGGCAGTGTTAAATCAAACCTTACTTTAGGAAGCAAAAATTTTGATGACCACGAACTTCAAAACGCTTTAAAAGCAGTGAAACTTGATGCCCTCGTGGCTGAAAAAGGCCTTGAAACCCCTATTCTTCAGCAAGGAAGGAATCTTTCCGGCGGGCAGAAACAAAGGCTTGCTTTAGCGAGGAACATTCTTAAAAAAAGCAGGATTTACATTTTTGATGATTCTTTTTCAAGCCTTGACTTTAAAACCGAGGCGGAAGTTAAAAATGAAATAGCGCAAAAACTCTGCGGCAAAACCCTTATTTTCGTTTCGCAAAGAATCAGCACGATTAAAAACGCCGATAAAATAATCGTTTTAAACGACGGCAAAATTGAAAAGATTGGCACGCATGATGAGCTTTTGAAATCTTGCGAAATTTACAAAAAAACGGCTGATCTTCAAAACGGAGGTGAAACTTTAAATGAAAAATAAAAAAGCTTTGCTAAAAAGAGCTCTTGGATATATCTTTAAATATAAACTGAGCGTTATTGTTATTTTGCTCATGAGTATTTTCGAGGCTTTGATAACCGTTTTTAGCCCCAAAATTGCCGGCAAAGGCATAACTGCCCTCTCGATGACTGACAGCCTTGGTAGGCCGAATATTGACCTTGATTACGTTTTTAAATTGCTGGCGTTTTTGCTTGTGCTTTATTCTTTAAACGGGCTTTTTTCGTGCATTGGGAAGTTCCTTTTCAAGGATATTTCAGTAAGGATAGTCAGGCAACTTCGCAAAGAAATTTCAAAGAAAATGAACGTTGTTTCGTTTGAATTTCTCCAAAAAAAGCCGAAAGGCGAAGTTATTTCTTGCATGCTAAACGACGTTAACGCTCTAGGTTCGGTTTTTATTGAAAGCACGCGGAGCCTTATTTCTTCGGTGATAATATTCTTCGGCACGGTTTACATGATGCTTTCGCTAAGCGTTGAAATCAGCCTTTGGTGCTTTGCTTTCTTCCCTTTCATGATTGCTTTGATTCTTTTCATCACGGTGAAATCTCAAAAATATTATGTTAGCTACCGCAAAAATTTCGCGAAAATGAGCAGCTGCGCTGAGGAGGCTTTTTCAGGCTACGAAACCGTTAAAGTTTTGAAAGCTGAGAGCGGTTTTAAAAGGAATTTTGATTTAACAAACGAAGACCTCCGCGAGGATGCTTTCAAAAGCGAAACTATGTCTGGCCTTATGGGCCCTATAATGACTTTTATTTCGAAGGCGCTTTATGTTGTTTGCTGCGCGGTTGGGGGCTATTTTTCAGTTGTAAAAGGCTTTGCAATCGGCGATATCACGGCGTTTATCGCCTATTCTGGCCAGTTTATGAACCCTTTCATGGAGCTTGCGGGAATTTCCGGCAATTTTCAATCAGCTTTTGCAGCGGCCCAGAGGATTTTTGAATTTTTAGATGCCCCTGAAGAAAAATCAGGCGGAGAAAAGCCTGATTTCAAAGGTGCAGGCATAGAGTTTAAAAATGTTTCTTTTGAATATGAAACAGGCAAAGAAGTTATAAAAGATCTTTCGTTTAAAATTTTGCCTGGGCAAACTGCGGCGATAGTTGGAGAAACTGGCGGCGGGAAAACCACGGTTTCAAGGCTTTTGCTGAGGCTTTATGAATCATATAGCGGCGAGATTTTGGTTGGAAACAAAAACATTAAAGGCTTTGACATCAATGCTTACAGAGGGCTTTTTGGCGTTGTTACGCAAGATTCATGGCTTTTCAGAGCAAGCGTTATTGAAAATATTCGTTATGGAAACACAAAAGTTTCGGATGATGAAATTAAATTTGCATGCGAAGAACTAGGCGCTGCTTCGTTCATTGAGGCCCTGCCTGAGGGTTATAATACCATTTTGAAAGAAGGCATAGATAATATTTCCGAAGGCCAAAAGCAGCTTCTTTGCATTGCCAGGGCGCTTGTTTCGAACCGTGAAATTCTCGTTTTGGACGAAGCTACGGCTTCGGTTGACGTTTTCACTGAAAGTAAGGTCCAAACGGCTTTGAAAACGCTTTTGAAAGGCAGAACTTCTGTCGTAATTGCGCATAGGCTCAGCACTATAAAAGAAGCAGATGTGATTTTCGTTTTGGAAAAAGGAAAGCTAGCCGAATGCGGCAAGCATGAAGACTTAATTTCAAAGCGCGGGATTTATTATGAAATGTATTCCAAATCTTGATGAGAAATATTTGCATGAAAATTAGCAACAAAAAAGATGAGTAAATTAAGTTTTACTCATCTAATTTTTTAATTTAAAATTCATGTTACTTTTAAAAATGGTTCATTTTTATTTCAGGATGATTTGGTCTTTTATGTTAAATTTTGATTTTAAATCTAATTTTACTTTTAACTTAAGCCTAGCTAGTTTAGGCTCCGAAAATTAACTGCCGGTAAAATAAACATACCGGCATTGTTTTTTATTCTATTTCAATTGTGCTGGAAGATGCTTCTTTCGCTGATTCTTTTGGAACCAAAAGTGTTAAGGTTCCGTTTTCGAGTTTTGCTTTTATTTCGTCCTTTGAAACGTTTTTGCTAACTGCAAAACTCCTTGTAAATTCGCCAAAATGGCGTTCACGACGAATGAAAGTGCCTTCTTCGTCTTTTACTTCAGATTTACCCTTTGTGGAAGCAGATACGGTTAAATATCCATTTTCAAGAGTGATTTTTACATTCTCTTTTTTTACTCCCGGCAAATCCATGATTATTTTAAGGTTTTCTCCATCTTCAACAATGTCAGTGCTCATTGGGTGTTTAACGCTCATAAGCGAGCCAAAACCGTCGAATGGTGAGCTAAATAAGTCAAAATCACGGGGTATAAGTTTCATAAAAATCTTCCTCCTTAAAATTTTTTTCGCGCACCTTTATGCGCAATTATGAATTATAGACCTTTGAAATTTGAAAGTCAATAGTAAAACGTGGAATTTTTATTATATTTAAATAAATTTATCTATAATTTTGAGTTATATATCATCAAATAGATGTAAATGATTTGAAATGAACTTGAAAAAGTAGTATAATATTCGCGGCAATTTTTAAATTGAAAGGAGAAAAATTTATGTTTGGTTACTATTATTATGACCCGGTTTCCTGGATTTTTATGCTAATTTCAATAGCCGTTGCAGGCTGGGCACATTTTAAAGTTAATCGTGCGTTTGAAAAGTATTCCAAAATTTCTTGTTCTTCGGGCCTGACAGGCGCTCAGGCGGCCGAAAAGGTGCTTAGCCACAATAAAGTTGAGGGCGTTTCGATTGAAAGAACTAGGGGCTATTTCACGGATTATTACGATTCTAGAAGCAGCAAAATTTGCCTTTCTGACAAGGTTTATGCCTCGAGGACGATTGCTTCTGTGAGCGTTGCTGCTCATGAATCCGGCCATGCTAGCCAAAATGCCGCCGATTACCTCCCCTATCGCATTCGTCATGCGCTTTTTCCGATTTGCAATTTTGGTTCGCAAGCTTCAATGCCGCTTATAATTTTAGGCATTTTAATTCCAAAATGGAGTTTTATGATAAGTTTAGGTATTATTTTCTTTTCATTAGCTGTTCTTTTTCAAATTGTTACGTTGCCGGTTGAATTTGACGCTAGCAGGCGTGCTCTCGCAGCGATTGAAGATGAAAATCTTTTGAGCAAAGAGGAACTTGCAGGCGCAAAAGAGGTTCTAACCGCTGCCGCTTTCACCTATGTTGCAGCTGCGTTTTCGGCGCTTCTTTCCCTTTTAAGATTGCTATGGGAAACCAGAGGAAGCCGCCGCAGAGACTAAAATTTAATCAAATCAGCCTTCTTTTGGAAGGCTTTATTTTTTTGCTAAATCCAGTAACAATGCGGGTTTGTTAATGTACATATATAAACATACACATATATCTATAATCACATACACATAATGATACACACATACATCTATACATATGTGTGTATGCTTGCATATATGTATAATTTCTCTCCCCTACCCTATTTATATCGCGCGGTAGAATTTTTCTTTTTATATATTTATAAATAGTTTAGTTCAGAAACTCGATATTTAAAATTTAACATTTTAATTTTTTCTTACGAAATATTCTTAAAAACAAGTTAACGAAAGTTAAGAATAAATAATCCACGTTACACTTTTCTACACATATGTATATGGTTATACAGTTGGATACATACACACATGTGTATATTGATATGAATATAATTTTTAAAAAGATATTTTGAAAGAAAAATCGCAAAATAAGTAGCAATATGATTTTTAAAAATTAATTTCCACTAGAAAATATAAAGTAAAAATTGCATTAATATTATTAACGGAAATACAATCAAACATATAATCATACACATATTAATATACATCTATATACATACTTGTACATATATTAATATACACATATAAGTATATGTATAATAAAACGTAGCAATAATGCGGCTTTCGTAATATACACATACTTTTAAATCAAATTTTTGTAATAAAAAAGAGCCCGGATCACGAGCTCTTTTCGGTTAATATTAATTTAAGCTTTCTTCTAAAATCGAGTTTACTAAATCGTTAACACTTGTGTGCTTTTTGTCAGCTGTTTGTTTTAGCTTTTTGAAAATAGAAGGTTTCAAAAGCAGTTGGAGTCGCCTGCTTTTTGTTTCTATGTAAACCGGGCTTATTTTATATCCTTTTGGTAATTCTTCTTTTTTTGGTGCAATTTTTTCTTCTTTCACGGTTTTTTCTTCATTCGACGTTATGAATCTTAACGCTGGGCTATCCATGAAACTTTTTTTAGCCATTTTTCTTGCTCCTTTCTTTGCCTAAGAATTCATTTACGAATCCTTCGTAATCTTTGGCTACGTTTGATTTCGGCGCATATTTGAAAAGGCTCTCTTGGCTTATTTGCGCTTCTTTCACGGCGATAGCATCTCTGATTTTTGCTTTGAAGAGTTTTGTTTCTAGTTTTTCTGCTAATTTTTCTGCCATTTCACTAACTTCACGGCTCAAAATAGTTCTTGGATTATATCTTGTTAACAAAATTCCTTCAATTTTTAAATTAGGATTGCAGTATTTTTTGACTGCTTTTATGGTTTCTTCGAGGTTTTCGATTCCTTGAAGGCTGTAAATATCGGCTTGCGCCGGGATTATCACGCTGTCAGACGCTGTTAAAGCGTTAATGGTTAAAATCCCGAGGGCGGGAGGGGTGTCGATGATGCAAAAATCATAATTTTTCGCAATTTTTTCAAGAGCTTCTTTCAAACGGTATTCTTTTCCAGTGTCGGCGATGAATGCGTCGGCTCCTGCGAGAGCTTTGTTCGAAGAAATCACATCTGCGCGGGCTTTTTTTATAGCGTCTTTTACTGAAATTTCTTCTGTGAGAACTTCTAAAATTGTTGGTGAATTCAAGTCTGCCGCGAGGGAATAGCTCAGGTTTCCTTGAGCGTCGAGGTCTATGGCCAAAACTTTGAAACCTTTTAAAGAAAGGGCAGAAACCAGCATTTCGGCGGTTGTGCTTTTTCCAACGCCGCCTTTTTGGTTGATAACTGAAACGGTTTTCATTTTACATCCTCCTTAATTTGTGTGTATATTTTTATATGTATATCCATATCTGTATGCTTATATTTTAGTTTAAATTTTAAGTTTGTCAACACAGTGTATATGTGTATGTTGATAACTTAATACGTATATGAATATATTAATAAATGTATACACATATTGAATCGCTGATAATTCCTGGGTATTAGTGATTTTAATTATTAAAAATCTGCGCCATATGAAAATAAACTTTAAAAATACTTGCAAAAAAGCATTGCCTTGAAATTTGGCAATGCTGGTTTATTTATTAAAAATGGGAGGAATAGCTGCGTCAACTAACGGTGAATTAGAAACTATGGCCAGTTTTTTAATGAGTGTGATTATCTTTAAAATTTATTTCCGGGCGGTGTTTATAAGATGCGCCACACCTGGGATGGTCTCGCCTTGTTGCGCAGATGTGGGGGACATAAGCGCGCCTGTGGCAATGAATAAAATATTTTTCAGCTCTTTGTTTTTAACCTTGTTGAGTATCAGCGAGCAAAGAATCGAAGCCGAGCAGCCGCAACCTGAACCTCCGGCGTGAACATCTTGCTTTTCTTTGTAGTAAATCATTAGCCCGCAATCATTGTAGTTGGTTTTGAGCCTTATTCCTTCGTTTTCAAGAAGCTGCTTTAAAAGCGAAGAACCAACTTCTCCGAGGTCTCCTGTTAGAATTAAATCGTAATCGTCGGGTTTCGTTTTTGTATCGCTGAAAAACGAAAGAAGTGTTTTCGCTGCCGATGGAGCCATCGCCGCACCCATGTTGTTGGCGTCTTTTATTCCAAGGTCCGTTATTCTTCCCACGGTGCAGTATTTTATTTTCGGGCCTTCTTCGTTCCTCGCAACTAAAATCGCTCCTGAACCCGTTACCGTCCACTGGGCGGTTGGAGTTCTCTGGCCGCCGTATTGAAGCGGGAACCTAAATTGCCTTTCGGAGGAGCAAAAATGCGAAGATGTTACCGCAACGGAATAATCTGCGATGCCTGCTTCGATGCTTGTTGCGGCTAGAAATAAAGATTGCGCCATGGTCGAGCATGCGCCGAATTGCCCCAAAAACGGGATGTTAAGCGAGCGCAAACCGAAGGAAGAGGACATGCACTGGTTTAGAAGGTCTCCTGCGAAAATATAGTTTATTTCCGAAGCGTCCATGCCGCATTTTTTAAGAAGGATTTTAACCGTTTCGGTTTGAAGCCGGCTTTCAGCCTTTTCCCATGAGGGTTCTTTTAAAGTTGTGTCTTCAAATACTTTATCGAATTCTTTGCCTAGCGGGCCTTCTGATTCTTTCTTTCCAACTGACGATGCAAAGGCTTTTATCACGGGCCCGCCGGTCATTTCAACCGTATATTTTCCGATCCTTTTTGCCATAAAATCGCTCCCTTACAATTAAAGTAAAATAAAAAAACTAAGATGGAATCATTTCCATCTTAGTATGCTTCGGTTTTAACCTAAATATTTATAAAAAATTTAAATCTTAGTTGAGTCGTGAGGTAAAAGATCGGAAACAGTTTCCTCTCTTCTTTTAGCTTTTATTTTGCTTCGTTTTTTTATGCCGTACATGCCAAGGATTTTGTCCTTAATAAAACTATCCAGTGTGAAAGATAGTTTTCTCTTTTCCGGTTTCTTTTTACTTACCAAATTAGCCACCTACCAACTAACTTTTTCACTCTACATAATTAATGCTATCAGACACAAAGATTTAAATCAAGCATAATTTTTGAAAGATGATGTTAAAATTGAATTAATTGTTAGCGTAGTTTCCTTTTATTTCGTATGGCAAAATATGTTATTTTGGAAAATATAGCTAGCTATAATTAATTAATTGTTTGAGATACTTTAACCGCAAGCGCAACCGTTGCACCGACCATCGGGTTGTTTCCCATGCCGATGAAGCCCATCATGTCAACGTGTGTTGGAACCGAGGAAGAGCCCGCAAACTGAGCGTCACTGTGCATTCTGCCCATTGAATCGGTCAAGCCGTAAGAAGCCGGCCCTGCGGCCATGTTGTCCGGGTGAAGGGTTCTGCCGGTTCCTCCGCCTGATGCAACTGAAAAGTATTTAATCCCATTTAGAGTGGT
>USIK01000003.1 GCA_900554775.1 uncultured Oscillospiraceae bacterium | reverse complement strand
TGTTATATAAAAATTCTTCTTTTCCATTTAATGTTCTCCTTTACTTTTGATTTTTTATAATTATACCACAAAAAGAAATGTTACCGTAAAATATATAATCACAGAATTTGCAATTTATATTTATTCTAAAAATGTATTATTTATTTTAAAAAATATATTAAAATCATACATTGGCATAAAAAATAAAATATTAAAAATGAATGTTGAAATATGATACAATAAAGAAGAAAATAATTGCAAGGAGAAAACCAGAATGTTAAAAATTCAAAAGCTAAACGATGAAGCACTAGAAGCAATTTCGGGAGGAATGGTTAGAGATTGCGAAATAGAAGAAAAACCTCACACGGATTACTGCAAATTAGGAATTTTATCAGGAACGCTAAGCCTTTCAATAGGCATAGGAATAGCCAATGATTACGCCAAAAGAAAAAGATTTAAATTCCGTAAAAAAGTAAAAGCAATACTGATGGGTGCTCTAGTAAGTTTGGCGGCTGACGGGATTACCTTAAGCTTAATAGCAGGCACGGCTGCAGGCAAAAAGATTTACAACCAAATAAAAAACAGTTGACATTTTTAATAAAGTGTAATACAATCAACTGAAATAATTGTTTCAAGGAGGAAATAAAAATGTTAAAAATTGAAAAGTTAAACGACGAATCATTAGAAATGGTGTCAGGCGGCCAGTATTCCTGCACTAAAGCAGGGTCTGCAGTACTAGCTTCTCAAGGCGCAGGAATAGGAGCCTCCATAGGATTAGTATTTGGTACAATAAACGGAGCAAAAGCAGCAAAAAAACACACTGACGGAAAAAACATGAGCTTGGCTGAAAAAGCAAAAGTAATAGTAGCAGGCACTGCAGCAGGCTTCGTAGGCGGAGCAGTAGGCGGGGCAGTTCTCGGCGCAGCTTCAGGCGCATGCCTTGGTGCAGGATGCGGCTTTAGCACAGACATAGCATTCAATCAACTAGAATCTAGCTAAAAATAAATATAAAATGAATCACACCTCCATGGATATTTGTTTGCTAAAAAATTACTTTCGTTTTTCGGTATATTCAGAAAGCAACGGGCAAATAATATCACCATGGAGGTGAAAAAAATGAAAAATAACAATTCAACAAATTCAAACAACACAAATGCAAGCAATGCAAGAAACCAAACAAACCAGAAAAACCAAACCAGCAATTCTAAAAACACAAGCAATTCTAAAAACACAAGCAATTCTAAAAATTGCCACTAATTAAACTAAAAAGATAAGAGTATTTTCTTACTCCAGCCCCTTGGAGTGCAAGAAAATACTCTTTTTCTGTTTATTTATATTATTTTTACGCCGTGGTCAATCGGCCTACATAAAAATGTTTGCGGGTAAAGCTTTTTAACTTCTGAAAAGCATCTTAGCGCCATATTTTCATCTTCAAAAACGCCATAAACGCTCGGCCCGCTGCCGCTCATGAGCGAAGAAGCTGCGCCTAACTCAAGCATTTTTTCTTTTAGCTTGAAAACCTCGCTGCTTTGAACCAACTCCTCAAACCTGTTAAAAACGCTGCCCGAAAAACCGGTAAAATCGGCATCTTTCAAGCTTTCTTCCATTTTTTCAAAGCTTTTAAAATCTTTAATCTGAGCGCTGTCAAAAAGCAAGTAAGCCTTTTAAGTGCAAACGGAAATTCCAGGCTTTGTTAGCACCAGGAAATAACCATCAAACGCAGGAATCTTCCTAATTTCAGTTCCTTTGCCCGTGGCCCTTGCCGTTCCGCCCAAAATGCAAAAAGGAACATCCGCACCTACCTTCTCACCCATTTTAAGAAGCCTACTCAAAGAAACTTTTTCATCATACATACGGTTTAAAAGCGATAAAACCGCCGCACCATCTGCACTCCCGCCTGCCAGACCAGCACTTATGGGAATATTTTTCTTAATGTGAATTTTTATTCCGCTGAAAGGAATTTCCGTTTCTTTGAAAAATAAATCCGCACACTTGAAAGCAATGTCTTCATTTTGCGGGCAGCCGGTATTTTTCTCGTTAAAAACCGAAATTTTCCCATCCGAAGTTTCTTCCACAGTCACTTCGTCGAAAAGATTAATGCTTTGCATTATCATGTCAACATCATGGTAGCCATCAGGCCGTTTCGAAAGAATTTCAAGGCCCAAATTTATTTTCGCCGGAGCATATGCTTTAAGTTTCAATTTTTATTCACCGCTAAATTCATTTATTATTTTTTCCATGCTTTCAGAAAGCACATTAAGCTTCTCGGAAAGCTCTTTTTCGCTGTTTTCATGAGCTAAAATATAAACTTTGAGTTTCGGCTCAGTTCCCGAAGGGCGAACCACGATTTCATTTTTGTTTTCAAGCTCTAAACTAAGCATTCCAAAATCTTTTTTAACCGAAATCACGCCCATGCTTTCAGGAATCAAACTTTCGAAATTCGAAATGATCTTGTCCATTTTTTCCTTGCCTTTAGAACCTTTGAACTCAAAGCTCAAATTTTTCTCGCCGTAATGGCCATATCTTTCGCTAATTTTCGCCAAGGCGTCTATCAAACTGAGGTTATTCCTTTTGAAATACGCAGCAGCCTCGCACATCAAAACAGTGGCAGAAACGGCATCTTTATCCCTCGCATAAGTTCCGCTTAAGTAGCCGTTGCTTTCTTCAAACCCGAAAAGATAGCTCGAAAGATTACCGCTTGATTCAAGCTTGGCAATTTCTTTTGCAATGTTTTTAAAGCCCGTCGGGACGCTTATGACCTCGCAATTTTCTTTTTTCGCAATGGCGTCAATCATTTTGCTGCTAACAAGGCTTCTAACAACCACAGGCCTAACCGTAGAATCAATGAACTCCCTTTTCTTTTTAACAATGTAATAGAAAAGCAAAATGCCAATTTGGTTGCCGGTGATGAGCTTATATTCCCCTTTGTGCCTGGCGCAAACGCCCATTCTGTCGGAATCTGGGTCGGTTGCAATTATAATATCGGCTTTTGATCTTACGGCATATTTAATTGCTAAGTTAAAAGCATCTAAATATTCTGGGTTCGGCAGCCTGCAAGTCGTGAAGTTGCCGTCGGGGTATTTTTGCTCATAAACAACTTTAAGATTTTTAACCCCAATTATTTCAAGGGCTTTGCAAACAAGCTTGCAGCCTGAACCGTTAAGAGGGGTGTAAACCACGTTAAGGTGAGAAAAATCGGTGTTGTTTATTTTTTGATTAGTAACGCAATTAAGGTATTCTTCAACCACGTTTTTATTCATAAACAAAGCCTGCTTTTCCTCGAAAGCTTGCTGAATTCTCATCTTTTTAACGCCCGAGAAAATGTCAACTTTGGATATTTCGTCATAAATCTCTTTTGCAATTTCTTCGGTAATCTGCGCGCCGTCTTTGCCATAGCATTTATAGCCGTTATATTGGCTGGGGTTATGGCTGGCGGTTATCATTACTCCTGCGCTGCACCCGAGCTTCCTCACTGCAAAGGATAAAAACGGAGTAGGCTGTGTTTCGCAAACCAAATGAACCTTAACTCCGTTTGCAGCCATGATTCTAGCCGCAAGATACGCAAACATTTTGGAGCGAATTCTTGAATCATAAGAAATTGCCACTGAAGGATTCCTGAATTTTTTGAGAAGATAACTCGCAAAGCCCTGCGTGACTCTCCCCACAGTGTAAACGTTCACTCTGTTTGTTCCAGCGCCCATTATTCCCCTTATGCCCGCTGTGCCGAATTCCAAAGATTTGTAAAAACGCTCATATTTTTCCTCAAGATTATCTTTTATTTTAAAAAGCTCTCTTTGAATCTCAGGAACATGAACATTTTCAACCCAAGATTTGTATATTTCATCAATGTTCATAAAATATCTCTCATTTCGTTGTTCGTTAACAAGAGCATTTTATCATAAAAAGTTTATTCATTCAAGAATTCAAGAAAACTTTAAATAAACGAAGCTATATAAAGCATCTTTTCGGCTTTTTTGTAAACGGAGTCTAAATCCGAAGCCGGGAGAGGGTTCTGCCCCTTGCCAAGCTCGATTGTAAAGGCAGGCTTGCTAAAAGTTTCAATGAACCAATCTTTGAAACCTCCACCCACAGCAAGGCCCTCGGGTTTGCTGACTGTGTAGCCTGAAGCAACCGCTAAAACCTCGGCAATTTCTCGGGAATTTTTCGGGGTTTTAGGGCCAAAATCCCAGTATATTTCTTCGCCTTGGCTGTGAAAAGCTATGGCACTTGAAAAATTATTTTTCTTGCAAAAAATAGTCAAATAAATCGTTTCAGGTTCACTAAGAGGCCGTGCACCGCCAAATCTCGTTGAGCAAGGTTTGATAATCCCGTTTTTAATTTCCATGCTATGCAATTCGTTCCAACCCGCGCTGTAGTTGTGGTTAAGGTCCACTCCCCTAGCATTCGCCTGCCAAAATCTGCTTTTCCCACGGCTCGACATTTCAACAAAACGATAAAAAATCCCCGCAGCGGCCGGACCTTGAAGAGAAATGTCAACGCCATCAGGGTTAAGGCAAGGAATTATAACAAGGCCCTTTTCATCGAACTTTTTTTCAAGGTTTATCCCGCAAAAGCACCGCTTATTTTTTATTTTATCGCAAACTTCTTTCAAAAATTTTAAAACTACCATAGATGTGAGCCATTCCATGCCATGGTGAGCGCAAACCCACAAATTTGATTTATTTGGATTCCCAAGCCTTATGAAATCTATGCTTCTGCCGCAAAGGCTCTGGCCAATCCTGCCTGAAAAAAGAAAATCATATTCTTTCACAAGATTATTTATCAAAAATTTTCTGTTAAAATGCGTGAAATTTTTATTTTTCGGAAACATTTTGTCCATAAAAAAATCTCCTTTTAAAATTAATTTAAATATATAAAATTAATATAAAATAATGCTAAAATATCTTGAAATATTTTATCAAATCAGTATACTTATAATAAATAGGGAGAAACAATAAACTTGGAGGTTTTAAGATATGTTGTTTAAAAAAAATAAAATTCTTAATTATGGTCCAGTTTTAGCTATATTAGTTTGTTTTTTGTACTTTTTTTCAAATTTTGCACAGGCCGCATCCATACGAACATATCAAATCGGCTTGCCGCAAAAAAATGTTGGCATAGATAAAATTGAATATTTAATTGACGGTAAGCCGCAAGGCTTAACTGACGGAGTCAAGTATAAATCAGTTGCATCAGGCAGCAAACTAAACTTCCTCGTAAAATTCAACAGCTTCTATGCAGCTTCGAAAATAGGAGATTTTAAAATACTCTCTGAAAGCGGAGTGGACTCTTTCATAAGGCTTTATGTTTATGATTAAGACGCCACAGGAAATATTATTACACGCCAAGTGGACGAAAATGACAATGTTGACCCGAACCAAACTTACATTACTTCCAGCATAACCGTAACAGGATCGGAAGTTTTGAAAATAGATTTTAACGGCCAACTGATTAAAAAAGATGTTATGCTCAAACTAGCGGGAACTCAAAGCACCAGCCAAACTGAAGAGCCACTGGAAAAAAACACTCTTTTAAGCGACACTATTAACGTTAATTATTACTACACAGTTAACGGCACCAAACATCAAGGCTCAAACGTTATGGTTGAAGACGATGGCAGCATAACTCTTAAAGACATCCCTTATGATTCGACACTCGAAATTGAAGCTTTAGCAAAAGATAGCTACAAATTCCACGACATAACTGTCAATGGCGAAAATTTCGCAAATACATGCCAAGTAACTCCTCAGCCCCTTGCTGATACCGGCAAAATAATAATAAAAGTAGAAAACTTCCAACTACAAGATAATTCAAAAACCCCAACCATATCCTTCAAAAATATCAGCAAAAACAAAGATTGCGAAATAACCTATTCTGGCTCGCCTTACTTTGATTGGTTTGAACCTGTCAAAGATAAAGAAAATACTATCAAGCAAGTATTAACACCGCGAAAAAACGTTCCAAAGGGAAAATATGTGTTTTATGTAAGGCATAAAACCATTTATGAATATCCTCCAAATAACAAATCAAAAATTATAACTCTTAATGGCGCTGAAATTAACCCAAGCTACGATGAAAACACAGGATCTTTTGAGAAATATGAAAAATATAAAGAAATTGACACAAATGGTGTTAAAGAGATACAAATTAACAAAGGCTTGGGCGGAACCGTAAAACACGATTTCAAAGACCAAAATAACGGTGAATATTACAAATTTGAGGTTTACCTTACAAAAAATGAATCTACGCTTTCTTACAAAGAGTTTTCATCATACGGTAACTATAAAAACCACTCAATTACTTTTGATGAGACTTACACTGAATATGCAACCAAACCTAGCCAAGAATCTGTTGAAGCATACCATGGCAGTTCGTCTTCATATAACAGAGCCGGAATTTATGGCGAGAATGGAACTGCTGAATTTACACCCAATGAAAAAGGGTTTAAAAAATTCGGCTTTTCAAAACCAAATATTTATTTTATTCCAACGACCAAAGTTAACGGATTGAAAACAGCTATCCTTAAATACGAAAACGGCTATAATACCACTGATATTGAAAATTACAAAAGCTATTTAGCAACATATACAGACGGCTATAAGTATAAAAAAGATAACATAATGGAGCCGAGAATAGTCGTGCTTGGCCCTGTTATGGACGAAAATAAAGTTCCTTCACACTTTATTAAATTCCCTGTATCGGCTGATGGAGCAACTTTGAGCGTAGACACGAGTGAAACCGTTAAAAAGTGCACCGACGGCTACGTTGTTCGCTGCAATGAAAGCACATCCGAAACTTCGGTATCGCATTCAAACAGCTTCACTTTCAAAGTTACAAATAATATTACCGCTGAAAATGAAGATTTAATGATTAAAATTAGTTCTACACCATATAAATTAAGACAAATTACCGGCGAATTTACAGACGGAAACTTTGAAATAAGTGTAGAAGATAATATTTACACCTGCACAATAAAAAACATAAGCGAAGACTTGGAAATAAACGTAGAGAAATACAATGTAGAGCAGCAAACAAAAGAAATTAAATTTAATTGCCCAGGATTAAAAATAACTGATAAACAGGATGTTTCATATAACTTTAGCAATGGTGGGTCTGTTTCAGTAATTGACAGCGAAAGGGAATATAAATTCAAAACAGAGCTCAAAGAAGGCTTTGAACTGGAAAAAGACGACAACGGAAAAGATATCACATTAGCGGTTAAAATAAGCGAAACTGGAGAAAAGCTTAACCTTGGTGACGACGGCTACTATACAGTCACTTGGGAAGAAAATACTAGTGGCGCAATAACAGTAGAGATAACCGGCGTGAAATTTAAATCCGAAAAGCCAACAGTTGAGGTGGTTACAAACCTAAGCGAGCTTGAATATTATCATTACGTCACAACAGAAGAAGGAAAAACAGAGCCCGCTAAAATTAACACCAAAAACCAAGAAAACGGAAACGCAATTGTTTCAAACGATAATTTAACTCCTGGCAAAAACATGATATTTTACGTTTTAGACCCGAATATGTCAGATTTAAACGCCACGGTTCTTGGCTCAGAAACAACAAAATTACTTGAATTTAAAGCCCTTGATAATGATTCCTCAAGCTATATAAAAGCAAAGTCAAACAAAAAATCAGCTAAAATCTTTGAAGTCACTATAGGCAACTTTGAAGAAAGCTGCAAAATAAGCATCTATAAAAAAGATCAAGAAGCTATAACGCATTACTGGACGCTGACAAAATCCTTTGAAATCGTCCCTAATGTTAACCCGAGCGAGAGTGAAGGCAAAGTTATAGAAGGAATATTCGATCAATCACAAGCATCGAATGTTCAAATAAACTATCAGAAAGACAGCAACGACGGCACGTTCAAACCATCTCCGGAAGTATTTGATTTTAATGTTTCATCACTGAATTCAAATATCTACAAACTTGAAAACGGTAAATACGATTGCAAATTTTACAGCGACAAAGAGCTCACAAAAGAAATAGACCTGACCAAATTCCAGAGCCAAGATAACCCTATACTTTCTAAAAAAGAAGATCCATCAACAAATAATTTAAAATGGAAAATTGACATTTCAAACAGAGACTTCGAAAGTTCGATTCCTGCTGCTTCGGAATACATTAGCGTAAAAGGCGAAGTAGATTACACCAAAAAAGTTAATTATGTTTATGAAAAAATTTATGTAGGAGTAATTTTAAAGCCTGTAAAACAATTTAACATTCACTTTTCTTACAATCTCGACGGAAACAGCGATGTGATAAATTACTCAAAACCACTTTACAGCAATTACAAAGGAATCAAAGTAACAAACATCACTGCCGAGCCCATAACAGACGATGACAACGGCCAGGTAATAACCTACAAAATCATAGACGGAACAGACTTTGACCCCAAAACCGACACAGTTGTCACAGAAGGCGAAAAAAGCTTTGCGATATCCCTGACGGAAGGCTTCTTATATGACGATGTTGTTGTTGCATCGTCAAAAATCGAAAGCGTTCCAACCATACCGCAAGAAAACACGGCTCTTTCGAAACTCTTTAAATATCCTGTAATTTCAGATCTGGGCAACAAAGACTCTTTTAAAATTGACAATGTTTATTCAAAGGACATTTATATTCACGTTAAAAACCTAAAGCAAAGACAACTGAAAGTAGGATTCCCAGAGCAGTATATGGAAGGAACCGACATTCGCCTCATGGTTACAGATGATGACGGAAACACAACTGAAAAGAACAGCAATGTGGAATCCTATGAAACTGCGAGCTATGGTGAAACACTTAAGATTCGTTCAAGAGCAAAAGAGGGCTACAAAACCGATGAAATAAGCGAGTTTATACTCTATGCACCGAACGGAGCGGCTTACACATTCATTTATATCGGTGACAACATAGCGGGCCCTGACCCCACTCAAACGGAAGATTCCAGTTGGACTGTTCGCAACAGCCAAAAACTTTCAAAAATTGTCAATGAAGTAAGGTACAAATTCAGCATCGACAGAGGCGAACTAGTTTTTGACGTTGAATTCCAAGGAATCAAAAGTAACTTCGACGTTCAGCTAAGAAGAAGGAAAAAAGATTTCACGATTTCGTTCCCTGCGCAAAATGACAGCATAACCGTCCGTAACCTAAGCGGCGAAGAAATTAACGGCTCAGTTTCGAAATCATATAAAGATTCTTTCTCGTTTTCAATAACCCCTGCTACGGGCATTGACATAACAAACATAGTAGTAAAAGACACTGACGAAAACGTTTATAACTTAGTAAACGGATACTACACCATAAGCAGCGTGGAAAAAGATATAACCATAAAAATTCTTGGCGTTGGAAAAGAAACAAGAACGATAACCTTCACTGATTATGACGACTTGACCTATCTTGATTCAAACGACAAAACCATAGGAGAATCGGTAAACGTTGAATATGGCAGCAGCTATGAATTCAAAATAGATTTCGGTGAAGCTATCTCCCAGCTAAAAGGCAAAGAAGGCGCAATTTCAATCCATTTAACTAACATTTCTTCAAGTGAATTAAACGACGACCAAATTGAGTATGACTATAAATCTCGCAAATGCGTGATTAAAAACTTGACGGAAAACTCAAAAATCACTATAGATTGAATATCCCTTAACACATACACCTTGACCTTTGACAAGCCGGATAATACCAACGTTTATTATACCGATGCTTACAGTGACCAAGAGCTCAAATCTGACGGAGAAACAACCGCTAACATTGTGTGCAAGAAAAACACAACCCATGGAAGTAATTTTAGCTTCAGAGTTGCAGGAAGAGAAGGCGTTGACCTTTCAAACATCAAAATTTGGCTTAAAAAATCGGAAAATGATAAATCCCCAACTCAACTCGTTGCAATTGACAACATCTACACAGTAGAAAATATTAAAGGCGATTATATAGTTTACACCAGCGATTCAAAACCAACCGTCTACACCGTTGAAATAAGAACCACAACTGGCGTATCATGCCTTGATAGAAACGGTAATACTATAGCAGCGAAAACGGAAGTTAATTATGGCGACACACTTGAATTCCGACTTTCAATAGACAAGATTTACGACAAATCAAACCCAGTGGTTGAAATCAAAGGCACAACAAGCACTCTTTCGCCAGGATCGGACGGATACTACAGGCTAGAAAACATTAAAGAAAACAAAATTCTTCAAATAACCGGAATAACCAAAAACACCTACAAAGTAACGTTCGAAGAAACCGAAGGCGTTATTTACAAAACCATTAAAAACAAGCCCTTTGAAAAATCAATGGACGTTGAATACGGCGACACGCTCCAATTTAAAATAACTTTGATGGATGCTTACGACAGCTCAGTTCCCACAGTCTTGCTTAACAACACCGCGGAAATATCAGCCAATGCAGGCATATACAAAGTCGAAGGAATAAACAGCGATGTTGCAATAAACGTCAAAAACGTTAAGAAAAACGCCGAAGAACGCGCCATTGAAGAAATAACTACAGTTTCAAGCGATATTTCTTCTTCATCGGATGTTGACGAAATCATCTCGGCTACGAATTCATACAATAACTTGTCTGATGAGCAAAAGGAGCTTGTGACAAATCTTGACGAATTAAACGCAGCGCAAAAAGCGGCAGGAGTTTTCAACCATTCAGCAGATGGAATAACGGTAACGGGAATTGACTGGTATATTAAACTGATAGTAACTTCGCTTAACGATGACAAAAAAGCAATCGAAGAATTAAACGGTCATCTTGACAGAAAAGAGCTCATAAACCTTTATGACATCAAGCTTTATGACATGCTGAAAAACGAAGTTTACAAAGTGCCTTACGGCCAAGAAGTCACTGTAACAATCCCCTGCCCCGGAAATATTAGCGAATATGAAAACATAATGGTTGTTCATGAAAATTCCGCAGGAGGAATCGAATACCTTGACGTTAATATCAAATCAGACAAAGCACAATTCAAAACAACTTCTTTCAGCAAATTTGGTATAGCAGGAAAGAAGATCCCCCTCGATTCAAGCAAGCTCACAAACGCAACTGTTTCGGTTGCAAGCCTTGTTAGAAACGAAGACGAGCTCAAATCTCTCCTTGGCGAGAATGCCGCATCAGAAATCGGAGAACTAATAAACACCGATGAAAACAAGGAAGATTCCGGCAGCAGCTCAGACAGCTCCAGCAGCACAAGCACCCCAACCGGCAACTCAGAAAGCCAAAGCAAAGAAACCCTGAAAGATAAAACCTACAATTGGGCGGTTAAAAACGAGCTCCCGGCAGTAATAATAGTTTTGATTTTGGGCTTTGGAATCCTCGCTTTGATACTAATCCCGATTTTAAAGAAAAAATCAAACGACGAAGAAAAGAAATAAAATAATTTTCCACCGGTCATGCCGGTGGTTTTTAATGCAAAAATTTAAGCTTAAACAATATCTTAAGGCAACAAAAAAGCCTACTCCTAAGTGAGTAGGCCTAGTTTTTCAAATTTAATTTATTGAAGCTTCCAAATATTCTTCAAGTTCTTTTTCTTCTTTTTTCTTTTTCTTGTCAAAAAGCGCAACAATTGCAACCGTTAAAGAAAGAATTGTTACTAAACAGGTGATTACTCCTATCACGAATGCTAAATTATCCTTGTTATTTCTCAAAGCAATCTCTCCTTTTTATTTTTTATAATAAACATATTCTACATCTATATCCTAGTTTTTTCAAGCTAAGATTAATAATTTAATTTTTCATAACTTCTTTTTTCTTAAATAATTTTTCAAGATCTGCTTCGTAAACATAATCATAAACCGCCATTGCCACAACTGTCATCGGGAGTATTATCACAAGGCTAAGCCAGTTTAAAGGTTGCAGCTCGAAAAATGAATTAAATTTTGTTATTCCAAGAATGAAAATCAAAGAAATGCACCAAAGCAAACTTTTCCTTAAAAAATTCAGCGGCTGGGAGATTCTGTATATTAATATTATTCCAATCACACCGGTTATTACAACATTTATAGTGGAGTAAGTTTCATAAGAAAGCTTGAAAATGGAATAAATACTGACCGAAAGAATAATTGAAAAAACCACCGAAAGCGCCGCAGGAAGTGAAGTTTTTATAATGCTTTCGAAAAGGTTACCCTTGATTTTTTCCCGGTTAGGTTCCATCGCAAGAACAAACGAAGGGATCCCAATTGTTACCATGCTTATTAAGGTCATTTGAATAGGAATAAACGGGTAAGGCGCCGAAATGAGCAAGAAAAGAAGCGAAAGCAAGAAGGAATATATCGTTTTAACAAGGAACAAACTCGAAGAACGCTTGATGTTATTTATCGCACGTCTTCCTTCGGCAACAGCCATTGGCATTGAAGCAAAATCAGAGTTCAAAAGCACTATGTGCGAAACATTCCTGGCTATTTCGCTTCCCCCTGCCATAGCAACGCTACAATCCGATTCCTTCATTGCAAGCACGTCATTAACGCCGTCACCAACCATTGCCACAGTGTGCCCTGCTTCCTTGATTGATTTAATTAAATCTTGTTTTTGCGAAGGCGTCACCCTGCCGAAAACAGTATATTTATTCGCTGCTTCTTTGATTTTTTCGGATGTGTCGAGCGTTCTTGCGTCGATGAATTCGCCTGCATTTTTAAGGTTAACCCTTTTTGCAATGTTCGAAACCGTCAGCGGGTCATCGCCGGAAATCACTTTTATGTCAACGCCTTGCTTTGCGAAAAACCTGAGGGTTTTTTCAGCATTGTTCCTGATTTTATCTTTGATAAGAATAAGGCCCATCGGCTTTAAATTCTCAGGTAGCGATGAATCCAAAATTTCATTTTCAGAATAAGCCACCACTAAAACTCTGTAATCCGCCGAATACTTTTTCACCTGCTCTTTAATTTCATCGCATCCGCCTTTAAAAATGAATTCATAAGCGCCCATTATCAAGCTTCCGTAACCGTTAACGTAAATCCCGGACCACTTTTTCTCGGAAGAAAACGGCACGACAACATCTGCCCTTCTTTCGCTTTTTTCATCAGGGAACGCATTTTTCACGGCTGCAAAAGTCTCGCCGGTGTCATTAAGCATGGAGCTTATCATTTTCATGGCTTTGCCTAAATCTTCCTGCGAATATTCACCGCAGGAAATATGGTTGTGAACCTCGAAGCTTCCTTGAGTTATTGTTCCGGTTTTGTCAAGGCAAAGAGTGTCAACACGCGCCAAAGTTTCAAGAGAATACATGTCTTGGACTAAAACCTTTCTTTTCGAAAGCCTCATCACTCCAACTGCCAAGACTGCGCTCGTTAGCAAAACGAGCCCTTCAGGAATCATTCCCGTCAAAGCTGCGGAAGTTGTTACGATTGCTGAGTTCACATCGCTGCCCGAAGAAACAAACTGGCGGTAAAACAGAAGCGCGCCGAGCGGAATTATTGCAATCGAAATAATTTTTATTATCTTGTTAAGCGTGGTCATTATTTCAGATTTCGTTTTCTTTATATACTTCGAGCCTTTTAAAAGCTGCGAAGCATAGTTACTTTTGCCAATGTGCTCAACTTTCGCCTTGCAAGTGCCGCTAACAACATAGCTGCCCGATAAAAGCATGTCACCAACTTTTTTGGGGATTAAATCCGATTCACCGGTTAGAAGGGACTCATTAACTTCGCATTTGCCTTCAATAATCACGGCGTCAGAAGGAATTTGGCTGCCTCTTTCAAGGCAAATTATGTCATCAAGGACTATCTTTTCAAGCCTTATCTTGCCCTTTTTGCCCCCTCTTAGAACAACTGTGTTACTCGAAGCCATCAAATTAAGCTTATCAACCGTTCTTTTCGCCTTGATTTCTTGAAATATTCCCACAACAAGATTGCATATAACAACGCCCATAAACATAAGATTCCTATATGAACCTGTGTAAAGAATTGCCACGGCAAGAATAATATTTATGAAGTTAAAAAGCGTGAAAAGATTGCTTTTGACTATAGAAGCAGTTCTTTTCGAAGATATGGTTTTATCAACGTTCACAAGACCTTGCGTTTTTCTTTGCTTGACCTGGGCCTTTGTAAGGCCATAGTCGCTCGGCGGGTTGTATCTTACTACATTTGAATTATCCATTAAAATCCTCCTTTAGCGTAATTTTAAAATTTCATGTTTATAATTTTTCAAAAAGGGTGATAAATTTGATTTGCAGAATAGTAGACATGAAAAACAAAGAAGTGATAAGCATAAAAGACGGCTGCAAAATAGGCTGCGTTAACGACGTTGAAGTCGACATGAAATGCGCAAAAATCGTGGCGATTGTGGTTTATGGCAGGCTAAAATGCTGCGGGCTTCTAGGAAGAGAAGAAGACATCATCATAAAATGGGAAAACATTGAAGTCATAGGAGATGACACCATCTTGGTGAATTACAACCCCATTTGCAAGAAAAAGCGCAGGCCAGGCTGGTTCTCCCCTGGGTTCATGAGCTTTAAATGACTAAACTAAAATCATGAAATGGCAAACGCTGCCCGCAAGAACAAACAAATGCCAAACGGAGTGCATGTATTTTATCTTCTTGCCAAGAACATAAAGCACCGCTCCCACAGTGTAAAAAACACCGCCAATTAAAAGCCACCAAAGCTGGCTACTAAGAAGGAAGTTCATCGCGGGCTTTGCTATGAAAACCACGCTCCAACCCATGAGAATATAGCAAGTTAGCGAAAATTTCGAAAATTTATTAACGTCTATCATATTAAGAATTATTCCCAAAATGGCCAAAAACCAAACCGCACCAAGGACGATTTTGCCCGCAGGACCTTTTATGAAAACCGTGCAAATTGGAGTGTAAGTTCCTGCAATCAAAAGGAAAATCGAACAGTGATCAAACTTTCTAAGGTAGCTCTTAGCCTTGGGGTTATTAACAGAATGATAAAGCGTTGAGCCAGTGTAAAGCACAAACAAAGTGACAAGATAAGCCACAACAGAGAAAAGATTCCAAAAATCATTTTTATATTTTGGAATCAAAATGAAAAACGCAACAAACGCAAAAATAATTCCAAGGCCGTGGGTTATCGAGTTAAAAAGCTCTTCTGAAAAGCTGTAACCCGGGAGCCCGAAGGCATTTTTCGCACATCCGCTTAACTTCTTTTGCTTTTCCATTCTTTTATTACCTCACTTGTAAAAAGTCTCAAAGATTATACCACAATTTTGCCAAATATTCAAAATAAAAATAGATTTAAAGATTTAAGGAGTGACATTTTTGAAGTTCAAATCATTCAAAGAAAATAAAGTGGTTCTCACATCTATAGCATTAACAGTTTTGGCGCTTTCCTCACTTACATTTATATCTTATGCAAAATCAAAGTCAACTGAAGGCAGCGGACATAAAGCGATAATAATAGATGCCGGCCACGGCGGAGAAGACGGCGGAGCAGTGGGCTCAGAAGGGATCGTCGAAAAAGACATTAACCTAGCTATAGCCCAAAAGCTCGAAAGCCTGCTTGAAGCCTCGGGGCACAAGGTCATAATGACGCGCGAAAAAGACACCGCAATTTACGACGATTCCGCTAAAACCTTGAAAGAAAAAAAGAAATCTGACCTCAGGAACCGCATGGGAATAATGGATAAAAACAAAGAAAACGATTCCGTCTTCGTTAGTATCCATCAAAATAAATTCCCTGATGAAAAATACTTCGGAACGCAAATTTTTTACTCCGTAAACGATGACAAAAGCGTAGAACTAGCCAATAAAATCAAAGATTCCGTCACGGGTCTTTTGCAACCTGAAAACAAAAGAGAAATCAAACCTGCGAACAACAAAATTTTTCTCCTCCACAATGCAAAAATCCCAGCGGTTATAGTGGAATGCGGGTTCATTTCAAACCCAGGTGAAGCTCAAAAATTGAAAGACGAAAAATATCAAAGCCAAATGGCATTTTCTATTTTTTGCGGAATAACAAACTATTTGATGAATTTTTAAAAATTGGTTTAATTATTATATATTTATTTTTTAGTTTTCTATCGACATATAATTAAAAATGCTTTATAATATTTTAAAAAAAGAAGTTAAAAAAGCAGGAGGTTTAATAGTTTGTTTTATTCACCACCCGTTTCTCAATCTTCTACAAGCCAATTATGCCATCAATCATTCAAACAGTCACAAATAAGCACTCAAATAATTGAATCCTCGCAACCATCTTTGCATCAACCAAATTCTCAAATTAGCCCGCAATTACTCAACAAACAAAAAAGTGATGAATTCACTAGAATTAAAGAAACTGGAGACTACCGCTACCTTCAGCAGCAACTGTGCAACACAGATCTTTTTAAGCATATTGAAGGAGAAAATTTTTTTGAAAATATTCCCACACCATTTGGAATGGTTAAAGTATTTTTTAAATATTGCCCAAAAGATAACCGATACATAAGGTTTGTGCCCAAGGGCGGAACTTACAAAGGTGTGACAGATTTTTTAAATTCTAAAATCGAACCTGAAAAAAGAAAAGAAATTTTCGAAATAATATTAAAGTATATGCAATTTGATATTAAAGGATCCAGCTCGATTGATGATAATTTAATGAAATGTTTAAGCAAAATATTTGAAGATCACAAAAGTTTGTTCAAATACATAGAAAATAAAGACCAATGTATACAAGCGAATACAAAATTAAAGCCAAAAATGACCAAAGAAGAAAAAATAGAAAATGAAACTAATGCCTTCCCAACAGTTCTTCCGCCAAAAGGCAAAATAATGGATAAACTGGCATGTTTATGCGCTTTTCTAACTTTTTGCGATCCTTGCTATGGAACCAAAATAGCCGGCGGTGCTGAAACAAGAGGCTTTTTAAGAATAATTGTAAAAAAAAGTCAACATGATTTTATAATTCTGCTTAATGGAAAGGTATATTTTTTTAGTCAAAAATCTGCTTACAATAGAGCAAGAAATCACATCGAAGGGAAAATAATTGATAAAGACATAGACGCTCTTTGTGAATGTATGTCAGACCTTCATAATTCTATAATGGACCCAGATTCTACACAGCCCATCGAAGAAGTTGTTCCTTCTTCTCAAGCGTCATCACGAAATCCTTCCGCTAATTCATCAATTTTTAAACAACCAGAAAATGATGGCTTAGGTCTTTCCGTGATAGAATTTTAAGGAAATTAATTGTATATTTTATATTAAAAATGTTCCTATTTGATTTTTAATTAAAAAATAACTTTCTTATCAAAATAAAAGTCTGTATATTAAAGTAAGTAAATTAAAAAGTGAAGGAAGTTAACATGATAAAAAAATCAAAAAGCGTTTTCGTTTGCTCGGAATGCGGCTTTAGCTCAAGCAAATGGAATGGAATATGCCCCTCTTGCGGCCAAGGAAACACAATGAACGAAGAAATCGTTTCGGAAGTTTCCTCAGCCGGGAAAAAGCCACGCCTGAAGCCAAAAATGACTCAATCAAGCGTGACTCAAATTGCAATGAATAAAGTTGACATAAACGAAGAAACAAGGTTCAAAACGGGCTTTAAAGAACTCGACAGAGTCTTCGGCGGAGGAATAGTCAAAGGCTCTCTTTCGCTTTTAGGCGGAACACCAGGAATAGGAAAATCTACGCTGCTTTTGCAAATCTGCAAATATATAAACAAGGATTTGAAAATCCTGTATGTTTCGGGCGAAGAATCAAAAAGGCAAATTAAAATGCGCGCTTCAAGACTAAATGTCGAGAATGAAAACCTATTTTTGATGACTGAAACAAACATAGAACTCATCTGCGCTGAAGCGGAGTTCACTCACCCTGACATTTTAATAATAGACTCAATTCAAACCATGAGCAGCCCTGAATCTTCTTCGATCCCGGGGAGTGTTTCTCAAGTTAAAGAGTGCACGAATGCGCTTTTAAAACTTGCAAAATCACTTGATATAACCACTTTGATGATAGGCCACGTTAACAAAGACGGCGCAATCGCTGGACCGAAAGTTTTGGAACACATGGTTGACACGGTTTTGTATTTTGAAGGTGACAACCAAACTTCATACAGGATTTTAAGGGCCGTTAAAAACAGGCACGGCTCAACAAATGAAATGGGCGTTTTTTGCATGGAAAATGAAGGTCTAAGCGAAGTTGAAAACCCTTCCGAGATGCTTCTTTCGGGCAAACCTCATGGTGTTTCGGGCATATGCGTTGCTTGCCTTATGCAAGGCTCCAGGCCGCTTTTAACCGAAGTTCAAGGCTTAGTAACCCCAACTAACTTTGGCAACCCCAGAAGAACCGCTACAGGATTTGATTACAACAGAATGGCATTAATTTTAGCCGTTCTTGAAAAGCGCGCAGGGTTTCATTTTTCAAATATGGACGCCTACATCAATGCCGTTGGAGGAATTAAACTCGATGAGCCCGCAGCGGACCTTTCGGTTGCGATTGCTCTTGTTTCCAGCCTTAAAGACGCTGTGGTGAGTGACGAAACAATGGCCTTTGGCGAAATTGGCCTTGCGGGTGAGATTCGGGCGGTTTCAAACGCCGAAAACAGGATAAGAGAGGCCTGCAGGCTGGGTTTCACAAAGTGCATTATTCCCTACCACAATTTAAAATCGGTTAAAAATAAGGAAAAATACGACATTAAAATCATCGGCGTTAGGACTATTCGCCAAGCTGTCGAAGAAGCTTTAGCATAAATAATCCGAAAGATAAAACGAATAAATTCCCGTTTCTTTGACTTTCAAATTCTGCGTTTCTTCAAGCGCGTATTTATAAATGCTAAGCTGAGAAACATATTTTTCATAAAGGGACTGCATATTTTCGGTTTTGTCAGTTTTGTAATCGACTATAACAAAGCCATCGTCTTCCAAGAATGCGCAGTCCATCGCGCCCTGCACAACAACTGAGTTTTCATCTTTTTCATCTTCTTCGAAAAGCGACGCACTAAGTGGCATTTTCACTGAAAACTTAAACTCCCTTAAAACCTTTTTGCTCTTCAAAATTCTTTCGCATAAATTCGAGTTTAAAAACTTTTCGATAGAAATTTTATTAAGCAGTTTTGCCTCCTGAGAAGAAAATAATCCTCGGTTTAAAAGCCTTTCGATTTCACGGCTGAGGTCTTCTCGGGCGGCTTTTATTTCTGCCAAACACATGAATTTGTGCATTGCCGTGCCCCTTGCGGTTGCGGAAGTATTCGAAGCAGACATAAACGCAGGAACCGATGCCGCAAAATAATTTTGCCATTCACCGCTGTGTGAAAGCTTCGAGGCGGCTATTTTTATCGGCGCTTGAGAAGATTTTTCGAAAGGATATTTAAAATTTGAAATTTCTTCCAGTTTTTTCAAAAAATCCTCGTCAATATTTTCAGCTTGCTGGCAAGGCTCATTTAAAATTTCTTCTTCGGGCAACTCACTTAGAGAAGAATCAGGTTTTAAAAATTCAATATCCCAATTTAAATTTCCTGAATTTTCGCTATTTTCCAAAAGCTGATTTCCAATTCCAAAAGCCTCAAAAAGCTGACGTTTCGCACTGCTGAAACAAATGCATATTAAAATCCAATCAAGGAAGCTGCTCGAGCTGCCCACAAGATAAGGGTTAACAGAGCTGAAGCTTTGAATCAAAAGGCACTTTTCGGTTATTTTTCTTTCGTCTTTAACGCTCGCCATGATGATGAATTTATGCTTGGCGCGAGTGAGCGCAACGTAAAGAATCCTCACCTCTTCGGAGGTGTTTTCGCTTTCGTTTTTAAGATTTATCGCGTCGAAAACAAGATTGCTGTGCTGCGAAAGGCCATCTGCGCTTCTAGTTTTTATCCCAAAGCCAAGCTCAGGGTGGATCACCAAATCGCCACTATCTTTATTAAATTTCTTCGAGCAACCCGCAATTATGCAAACCGGAAATTCAAGGCCCTTTGACTTGTGAATGCTCATTATTTTAACGGTGTTATCCGCCTCGGAAGAAACAAAAGCTGAAGGAAGATCGGCGTTTTTCTTTTGAAGATTTTTAATGAAATTAAGGAAACCGCTAAGGCCTTTCGAAAGGTCTTCGTCAAACTTTTTGGCGTAATCTCTTAGCAAAATGAGGTTCGCTTTTTTAATTTCGCCGCCGGGAAGAGCAAGGCAAATGGAAGGGTACTGCGTTGTTTCATAAATAAAATCAATCAGTTCGCTGCAAGGCATCGTACCGCTAATTTTGCGGAAGTAATCAATTTTTTCAAGGAATTTTTCAAGCTTTTCGGAATTTTTCGCATAATCTTTGAGGGCAAAATAAAACGGAATATCCCTGTTAAGGCTTCTAATTTTCGAAAGTTCATCAATATTAAACCCAAAAAGCGGGCTAAGCATGCAAGAAATCAGCGGAACGTCATCAGTGGCATTGTCAATAACCTTAAGAATCGAAAGAATAACAGAAATTTCGGTTGTTTCAAGGAATTTGTCGTTAGTTTCCGTCCATGCAGGAATCGCACAAGCGCTTAGTTCTTTGGCGTAAATATGCGCAAAGGCGTTTGACTTCCTCAAAAGAATGCAAAAGTCGCTGTAAGTTGCGTTTCGGTAGCTATCGCCTTTTTTCACTTTATACCCGCTTGATATCATCTGCATTATCGTTTTTGCAATTTCTCTTGCTTCCAAAACCGAGGTATCTTCGTCGCTTGAAGCTTTAATAAACTTGACCGAAACATCTTTTTCGCCGGTTTCTTCATATTCCGCTCCGGGGAAGAGTTTTTCTTCGTCGTTATAGTCTATCTCGCCCACTTTTTCAGACATAAGGCACCTAAAAATAAAGTTAACGCTGCTGATCACCGCCGCTTTGCTCCTGAAATTCTTGCCAAGGATAATCTTCGCTGGGTAAAGATCTTTGTTTTCATCGTAGACCGCAAAACTGCCCTTTTTTGAAAGAAAAATCTTCGGCCGTGACTGCCTGAATTTATAAATGCTTTGCTTAACATCGCCAACCATGAAAAGGTTACTTTCGTTTTTCGTGATGAGCTTAAAAATCGTGTCTTGAACTTCGTTTATGTCTTGATATTCGTCAACCATCACTTCGGTGAATCTCTCAGAAATTTCTTTCGCAACGCTGCTTTTTTCAAGAGGCTCGGCATTTTCGGCCAAAACTTCAATTGCAAGCCTTTCAAGATCGCTAAAGTCAATCATGTTCCGCACGAGTTTAAGCGCCCAGACTTCATTTCTAAAATAAAGAGTGATTTCAAAAAGATCTTTCAAAATCTGCCCTATTTCTTTGATTTCATCGCCGTTTGAAACAAAATGGCCCTTAAGCCCCGAGATGACCTCTTTTGCTGAATTTCTTTTCATAACGATTTCGTTTTTGAGCTCTTCATTTTCTTTCGTGCGGCAGGGTTTGAGCCTGGCAAATAAAATCCCGTTTACTTTTTTTGAAATTTCGCTCCAGCTTTCGGTTTCAAGGCTGATTTTTAAGTTTTTTAGCATATCAATATCAGCGCTTAAAGTTTCGAAATATGACTTTTTAAGGTCTTCAAAATCACCCGAAGTTTTAAGAGCATCTTCAAGCAGGCAGATGGCGTAATCAACCGCTCCTAGCGAGTAATCCACTATGGTTTTCATCCAAATGTTTTTATCTTCCGAGCTCGAGGCTTCATCATAAAGCCTGAGCTTTTTTTCAAGCCAAATTTCAGGAAATGCAAGAGAATTCATAAACTCGTTTAAAGCAAACACAGTGCTTTCTAGCTTCTCAGTGCTTTTTTCGCCGCTGAAAATATCAAGAATTTTAGTGAATTTTTCTTTTTCGCTGCTGTAAAAATGCTCGAAAGTGTTTTCAAGCGCCCTTTCTTTTATTATTTCCAGCTCGCTCGAAGTCCCTATTTTAAAATTCGGTGAAATCCCCAGGCGGAAGAAATTTTCTTTAACAATATTGTTGCAGAAACTGTGGATAGTTCCAATCTGCGCGGATTTAAGAAGCATTTGCTGCCTGTGGAGATTTAAATTCCCCGGATTTTTAGTCAAAAGGTTCGAAAGGCTGCTCGAAATGCGGTCTTTCATTTCTCTTGCGGCGGAATTAGTAAAAGTAACGATCAAAAATTTATCAAGGTCAACGGGATTTTTTTCGTCGGTTATGCGGTCTATAACCCTTTGCACCAAAACCGAAGTTTTGCCCGAGCCTGCCGCTGCCGCAACCAAAACCGTCCCCCCAGTTGAAGAAATGGCTTTTTTTTGGTCTTCAGTCCAGTTACTTGTCATGCTTGTTTTCACTTCCCTTCATTTTTTCAAGTGTTTCTTCGTTGGTCATCGAAGCAATTTTTTTGAAATTATCTTTTTCATAGCCACAAATCGAATGATATTTGCAAAATTTGCATGATGAATTGTTGTTTTTGAACATAACAGGTTTAGCGGAAACTTTGCCCGAAAACAAATCTTCGCACATCAATTTCACAAGCGTTTTAACATGCTCGCCCACTATTTCAAGCTCGCCAAGACTTATAACGGAATCAGTCTTTTTAACCTCGCCGTCTTTAACGCTTGCAGGAATAAACTGCCCTTTGCCGCCCTTTTCCATGCCTAGAACAACTTCTTTATCGCTAAGGATGAGCCCATTCATCCTAAGTTTCTTTTTAATTTCATTTTCAATTTTTTCTTCGCTTTCAAGACTCTTAGTTTCAATCAAAGGTTTAAGAGCGGTGAAATAAAGAATCCCTGCAGGGATGATATTTTTGTAGCTTTTAATGCCGTTTTCTTTGATCGTGAGAAGATAAATAAGCATCTGCATATTAAGACCGTAAAAAACATCCGAAAGCTTAAACTGCTTGCTGCCTGTTTTGTAGTCTATTATTCTAACGAAATTTTCGTTTTCTTTGCTCATTATGTCCGCGCGATCAATTTTGCCCTCAATAGTCACTTTTCTGCCGCCGGGAAGATCTATTTCAATTGGTTTTATGACGCCTTTTTTCGAAATTTCAAGCTCCGCTCCGAGGACTTTAAACTCCGAAGCTTCCAGCTGCTGCGAAAGATATTTTATTAAAAATACAACCGATTTTTTAAGCCTTTCGATCGTGTAAAGGAAAATTTGAGGTTTGTTTTCAAAGCCGCCTAGCTTTTCTTCTATGTAATTTCTAAGAAGCCCTGAAACTTCATCTTCAAGTGCTTCATTTTCAAACGAAATTATTTTGTCGTCTGAGTATTTTTTAAAGAGCTTTTCAAACAAAAAATGAATCATAGTACCGTAATCCATGCTCCCAAAGGGAGTGTTTTCGCGCACTTTCGCCCTAAGGCCATATTCGCAAAAATAAGCAAACCGGCAGGAATAATACTTTTCAATCTGCGAAGCCGAAAGCTTCAAATTTTCGCCAAAAAGGTTTAAAGCTCCGCCAGAAGAAGCAAAGTTAAATCGGTTTTCATCGAGAAAAGTTTCAATTGTATTGCATTTTTCTTTGTAATCGTCATCCGAAAACAAAAACTTTTTCAAAGTCTCATTTAAGCTCGAAACAGCGCCCTTATTTTTAGCATAAACCTCGAACGCAGAAGCCTTCGAAGCTATCATTTCTTCGTCTTTAAAGCTGTCTTTCGAAAAAACTTTGATATTAGGGAAGACTTCTTTTATCTCTTTGACTATCTCTGAAGGATACTTGCTTTTGCCGAAGGAATCTGCCGAGGGCCACGAAACGAAAAGCCTCGCAGACGGCGCGGCCACTGCGCCATACGCTAAAAATCTTTCTTTTATTAAAAAGGCTTCGGTCGTATCCTTGAGCTCGATGCCTAAAGCTGAAATGTAATTTACTTCTTGATCGGTGAATATTTCTGAGTTGCTCGGAATTTTCGGGAATTCACCGCTAACAGCCCCTATTAAAAACACGATTTTAGCACCTGCAACCAAACTCCTTTCGGCGGAAGCAACCGTGACATTGTCGATGCACTGCGGAACATACGAAAAATTCGCAAAGTTAAGCGCAAGGTTCAAAATTTCAAGATATTTCCTTGAAGAAACCTTTTTTTCGCTCATCAAAGAGGCAATTTCATTTAAAATTTCCATCAAAGCATCCCAAATCATTGCATGTTTTTCGGCAGTTTCGTGCCTTCCGTTTTTTTCGAGCGATTCGCAAAAATCTTTCAAATTTTCCGCGGCGTTTACCTCAGTTAAAAGATTATAAACCGCAATCGAAATGCCTTTTCCGGTTTTATTTTTAACATTATTTTTGAAGTTTTCAAGCGGCAAAAGGACTTTCTTTCTTATCAAATTAAGCTCCTCGAGAGTTTTTTCGTCCTCTTCTTCAAAGTTTTTGTAATACCCCTTCGGGTGAAAAGAAAAATCTTTAAACCACCCTTCGGACTTTATATACCACATTAAAACGTAATTTTCAAGGAGCGAAATTTCTTCAGCGGTGACCCCTGTGAGGCCCGTTTTTAAATATCTTAAAACATCTTCAGGCATAAACCCGCTATGAATAACATCAAAGGCCGAAAAAACAAGATTCGTGAGGTTTTTGTTAAAAAGTTTTTCAGGAGCATCCACGAAAAACGGGATAAGATATCTTCTAAGCGAGCTTTTAATAACGCTTTCGTAGGCTTGCATGTCCCTCGTTAAAATTACAATGTCTTTATACCTGCACTTGCCTTGCATCACCAGTTTTCTCACGGTTCTCGCAACTTGCTCGCATTCGTCGCTAAGGTCAAGGGCATTATAAAGAAAAATATTCTCAGGCGTTTTTTCAAAGGCTTTTTTAACCGGCCGAAAAATGTTTTCTTCCAGGGTTTCAAGCTCAATATTTTCGAATTTAACGCTTTCATTTAAATTTATTTTTTCTTCGGCACTAATGAAATTTTTGCTCGCTATTTTTTTGATTTTGGCAATAGTTTTCAAAGAAGGTAAAAACAAGCTGTAATTTGAAGAAACGCTTTCTTTTTCGTCAACACAAAAGGCCATGTAAATCTCTTTCGCTTGAAGCATGATTTCTTCTATGAGCGAAAATTGCTGCGCCGTGAAATTGCTAAAACCATCGAAAAAAACTGTGTATCCTTCGAAAAAGTTGCTTGACCTGATGATACCTTCCAAGTCGCTTAAGGTGTCCGCCGAGTCGCCCTCGCCGTTCTTGCAAAGAGCTTTGTAAGCGTCATAAATAGCAATCATTTCTTTGATTTTTTGCTTTAAAATATCTTTGCTGCACAAATCGTGGATTTTCTGCAAGGCTTCTTTATCAATTTTATTCGATTTGAGTTCTTTTATGGTTTCTAAAATCAGCTCGGCAACTTTCATATCAGCCGAACCTTTGGCATACATTTTAAGGTCTGATTTAAGGCTTTCAATTGCTTCGCTAATCATCAAAATTTGCGCCGTATCGCTCGAAGGCTTCACAGCAGGAATGTTAAGAACACTCGGGATGAAATCGCAAAGCCTTGAAAAACTCATAACTTTCACATTGCCAAATTTGTTATTCCCCAAAAACTCAAGCATTGATTTTTCTTTTTCAAAAGAAAATTGTTCAGGAACCATCACTATTAATTTTTCGTTTCCTGAATTTATTTCGTTTAAAATTATTTCATTTATTTTCTTTGATTTTCCGCTTCCGGCCTTTCCTAAAATGAATTTTACTATTTCGGCCACCTCCCTGATTTTCAAAATAATTATATCACAATTTAAACTTTTGAAATATTGTAAAATTATGCTTGACAAAATCTTGAAAACACTTTATAATATTTTTAGTGTCGAGGTGTAGCTCAGTTTGGTAGAGTGCTTGGTTTGGGACCAAGATGCCGCAGGTTCAAGTCCTGTCACCTCGACC
>USIK01000002.1 GCA_900554775.1 uncultured Oscillospiraceae bacterium | reverse complement strand
CAAGTTTTCGCGACTGTAAAATTTTCTTTGAAAGGAAGATAGAAATGAACTTTAAAGGAACCGAAAGGCTTGAAACTGAAAGATTAATCCTTAGGAAATTATCGCTCGATGATGCAGAAAATATGTTTAAAAATTGGGCTTCAGACGACGAAGTTACAAAATATTTGGTTTGGGAATCTCACAAAAATTTAGAAGTTACGAAAGAATATTTAAAAAACATAGTAAAAGAATATGAAAATCCTAAAAATTTTGATTGGTGCATCGAACTTAAAAGCATAGGTGAGCCGATTGGAACGATTGGTTGCAAAGGTCTTGACGAAAACATTAAAAAAATTGAAGTGGGCTATTGCATCGGCAGGCGCTGGTGGGGAAACGGCATTATGGCTGAGGCTTTGAAAGAAGTTATAAATTTCTTGATTTTTAAGGTTGGAATCAACCGTATTGAAGCTTACCATGATGTGAGGAATTTTGCCTCTGGGATAGTTATGCAAAAGGCCGGAATGAGGTTCGAAGGGCTTTTGAGAGAGGCTTATATGTTTTATGGCAGCGCTAAAGATGTTTGTGTTTATAGTATCTTAAAAAAAGACTTACAAGCCGGCAAAAATTGCTAAATTTAATAATTTAATTGTGTGAAAAATAGTGTTGATTTTTATTTTTTAATGTGATATAATGATCGCATTAAAAGATACCCGGAGAGGTGTCCGAGTTGGCTTAAGGAGCACGATTGGAAATCGTGTAAGTCGTTAAAGCGGCTTCGAGGGTTCGAATCCCTCTCTCTCCGCCAGAAATTCATAGCATTATTTTGAAAGTGTGTAGTGAGCTGGCGTAATTATGCGAGCTTGCTATTTTTTAATACTTTAAATGTTAAATTATCATGTAAAAATAAGCGATAATTAATTCCAAAAAAGTTACCTATTGATTATGCTCAAAATATAATTGAAAAGGATGAGGTTTTTTGAAAAAGATTTTAATGATGTTTTTTGTTGCTTGTTTAGGTCCCTTTTTGAATCCTAATTGCCAAGCAGAGACTTATTTTATTGCTGACACGCATTTTGGTAATGAAAATACTATGATAAAATGTGGAAGACCTTATAAAAAAGTTAAGGATATGGACGAGGCAATGATAAATTCTTGGAACAACATTGTAAAAGATGACGATGATGTTTATATTTTAGGTGATTTTACATTGTATTGGTCCACAAAAGAAGAAGTTTTTAGCATTTTAAGTCAATTAAAAGGAAAGAAACATCTTATAATTGGCAATCATGACGAAGGTTGGATTAGCCAGTGCACTAAGGAAGAACTTTTAAAATATTTTTGCACGTTGCCGCAGAATGAAGCAGTTATTAAATTAAAAGGTAAAAGAATAGAATTGTGCCATTATCCTAAATTTAAGTTTAACGGGATTATGATTCATGGCCATATTCACAATTTTAAAAATGTAAAGTCGGGCTGGAGCACAATAAAAGGTAATAGTTCTATTTTAAATGCCGGGGTTGATATTAATGGGTTTAGACCGGTCACATTGTGGGAACTTAAAGATAATAACGAAAGATTTAAAAGCATCAAAGAAAAACCTAAAAAAAGATTCAAGAACGATTCAAAGAAAAAACTTAAATAAATTATTTATCTAAACTTTAGTAATTGTTTATATTTTTGCCAAACTTGTCAAGCTGCTGATTTTCTCAACTATTTAACAATAATTTTTGCTTTTGCAGGGTGAATTTCGTTAGATTGTTCATATAAATTTTCGAATTTTTTAGTTTGCTTTTCCTTTTATAATATAACGCGAAAAATCTAAAAAAAGCCTTGATTTTTCTTGAGCTATGTGGTATCATATGACTGTGTGACTGCAAAGGTATGCGTTGAAGCGAGAGGTTGCGGCTTTTTAAGCCGGTTTTTTCGTGGAGTATGTCCGATTTTAAACCGGGCGAAGTAATTTTCTGGATTAAACTTGAAAATTTATTGCTGCTAGTGTTCGGGTTAAACGTGTAGTTTATCCTGTTTTGTTTACATAAAATTAGGAACACCCGGACAGGTGTACGTGCAGTGAATAGCCCACTACTATTTTTGAGTAAGGAGGCGATTTAATGGCAGTCAAAGAAAAAATCAGGGTTAAAATTAAAGGTTATGACCCAAAATTAGTCGATCAGTCAGCACAAAAATTAGTTCAAACAGTAACTAAAACAGGTTGCAAAGTTTCAGGTCCTGTGCCGCTTCCAACAGAGAAGCAAGTAGTTACAATTCTCCGTTCAGTTCACATCAACAAAGATAGCCGTGAACAATTCGAGATGAGAACTCACAAAAGACTAATTGATATTTTAAAACCTTCAAAAAAGACCGTAGATTCACTTATGAATCTTGAACTCCCTGCAGGCGTTGAAATAGAAATTAAACTCTAATTCACCGTTTAGGGGTCATGTTGGCGTAAGGTCAACCAATAACCTATCTAGGAGGAGAAAGAAATGAAAAAAGCAATAATAGGTAAAAAAATCGGAATGACTCAAATTTTTGACGAAAATGGCAAAGTCATTCCTGTAACTGTTGTTCAAGCAGGTCCGTGCGTTGTTTCTCAAAAGAAAACCGTTGAAACAGACGGCTACAATGCACTTCAGCTCGGCTATGGCGACATAAGACCGAAGCTCGTTAACAAACCGCTCAAAGGTCATTTTGACAAATCGGATATCGCTCCTAAGAAAACTTTAAGAGAATTCCGTTTTGCTGATATCAGCGCTTACAATGTTGGAGACATCATTAAAGCTGACGTTTTTGAATCGGGCGAAAAAGTTGACGTAACAGGAACCAGCAAAGGTAAAGGTTGGGCCGGTGTAATTAAACGCTGGAACTTCAGACGCCTCAAAGAAACTCACGGTTCAGGTCCTGTTGTTCGTAAAGGTGGTTCCATCGGAGCTTGTTCTGACCCTTCAAGAGTTTTCAAAGGAAAGAAAATGTCAGGACACCTTGGAGCTGAAAGAGTTACAGTTCAAAATTTAGCAGTCGTTAAAGTTGACGTAGAGAATAATCTGATTGCAATAAAAGGCGCAGTGCCAGGTCCAAAGGGCGGCATAGTATTTATTCGCAACAGTGTTAAAGCGTAAGGAAGGGAGGAATTGTAAATGCCTAATGTAAAAGTGCTTGATATGGCGGGCAAAGAAGTAGGAACCGTTGAATTGCCTGAATCTATTTTCGGTGTTGAACCAAATGTAGCAGTTATGCACGATTTAGTAATAAATCATTTGGCTAATAAACGTCAAGGAACTCAAAGCGCACTCACAAGATCTGAAGTTTCCGGCGGCGGAAGAAAGCCTTGGAGACAAAAAGGAACAGGTCATGCAAGACAAGGTTCAATCAGAGCTCCACAATGGAGACATGGTGGAATCGTATTTGCTCCGAAGCCACGTGATTACAGCTACACAGTTAACAAAAAAGTTAGACGTTTAGCACTCAAATCTGCACTTTCAAGCAAGTTTGTTGATGACAGCATCGTAGTTTTAGATTCCATTTCAATGGATGAATACAAAACTAAGACCATCGCAAATATGCTCGGTGCCATTGGAGCCTCGAAGAAAGCTCTCATCGTGCTTCCTGAAATGAATGAAAAAATCATTAAATCTTCAAGAAACATCGAAGGAGTTAAAACTTCTCAAGCTGACAATTTAAATGTTTATGACATATTAAATGCAAACAAATTGGTAATTGTTAAAGATTCTATCAGTAAAATTGAGGAGGTGTATGCATAATGATGGCGCATGACGTTATAATTAAGCCTATCATCACCGAAAAAACGATGGGTGCAATGCCAAGTAAAAAATACACCTTTAAGGTTTCTAAAGAAGCTGGCAAAATTGAAATTGCTAAGGCAGTTGAAGAAATTTTCAAAGTAAAAGTTTCTAAAGTTAACACCTTGAAAGTACGTGGAAAATTCCGTCGTAAAGGAAAATACAGCGGCTATACTCCTTCATGGAAAAAAGCTTATGTAACACTTACTGAAGACAGCAAAGGAATAGAATTCTTTGAAGGCATGATTTAGTAAATAATTCATTATTTTTAGTTTGCTTAGATTGTAAAAAAGCAGTTTAAGGGGGAGTCAGCTCCCGCAAAGCTAAAGTTTTTAAGGAGAGTGAAATAATTTGGCAATTAGAAATTATAAGCCGACTACACCGGGCCGCCGTAATATGTCTGTTATAGATTACAGCGAACTTTCAAAAGTTAAACCGGAAAAAAGTTTGCTTTGTTCATTAAATAAAAAAGCTGGACGTAACAGCTATGGCCGAATCACAGTTCGTCACAGAGGCGGCGGAAATAGAAAGAAATACCGTATTATCGACTTCAAGAGACGTAACTTCGGCGTGACAGGAAAAGTTTTAACACTTGAATACGATCCGAACAGATCTTCTCACATCGCACTCGTTGAGTTCGAAGGCGGAGAAAAAAGATACATTATCGCACCTCAAGACCTCAAAGTTTGTCAAGAAATAGTTGCAGGCGCAGAAGCTGACATCAAAGTTTGTAACGCACTTCCTTTAGTTAACATTCCTGTTGGTACATTCGTTCACAACATTGAACTTTACCCAGGAAAAGGCGCTCAGCTCGCAAGAGCAGCAGGAATCATGGCTCAGCTCATGGCTAAAGAAGGAAAAATGGCACTTTTAAGACTTCCTTCAGGCGAGCTCAGAAATGTTCCAGTTGAATGCATGGCAACAATCGGTCAAGTAGGAAACATCGACCATGAAAACGTTAAAATCGGTAAAGCCGGACGCAAACGTAACATGGGCTGGAGACCTACTGTAAGAGGTTCTGTAATGAACCCATGCGATCACCCGCACGGCGGTGGTGAAGGTAAATCTCCTGTTGGACGTCCTGGTCCTTGCACACCTTGGGGTAAACCTGCACTCGGCTATAAGACTCGTTCTAAGAAGAAAGCTTCTAATAAATATATTGTTAAACGCAGAAACAGTAAATAACAGGAAAGGAGTTTGATAAAGTGAGCAGAAGTTTGAAAAAAGCACCTTTCGTGCAACCGGTACTTTTTAAGAGAGTTACTGAACTTAACAAAAGCGGCGAAAAGAAAATTTTGAAAACCTGGAGCAGATCTTCAACTATCTTCCCGGAATTCGTAGGACATACATTTGCTGTTCATGACGGACGCAAACACGTTCCTGTATATGTTACTGAGGATATGGTTGGACATAAACTTGGTGAATTTGCTCCGACAAGAACCTTCAAAGGTCACGCCGGCTCAAAAACAACGGGTAAGAAATAATAGGTGAAAGGAGTTGTGAATATGGAAGCAAGAGCACATTTGAGATACGCTCGCATTTCACCGAGGAAGGTTTCAATAGTTTTAGACTTAATAAGAAACAAACCTGTTGAATATGCTATGGCAGTTCTCAAGCACACACCTAAATCAGCATGCGAATATTTAATCAAATTGCTGAATTCTGCAATAGCCAACGCTGTGAACAATAATCAGATGGATGCGTCAAAGCTTTATGTTTCAGAGTGTTTTGCGTGTCCGGGACCAATTCTTAAGAGAATCAGACCGATGTCAAAAGGTCGCGCTTACAGAATTGAAAAAAGAACATCACATGTTACTATAGTTCTAAAAGAAAAAAACTAGTGGAAAAGGAGGGCAACTATGGGACAGAAAGTAAATCCAAGTGGATTTCGTGTTGGAGTAATTAAAAATTGGGATTCCAGATGGTTTGTAAAGAAAAAAGATTTTGCTGATGCTTTAGTAGAAGACTACAAACTTCGCACAATTTTAACTAAAAAGTTAAAATCAGCAGGAGTTCCGAAAATCGAAATAGAGAGAGATAGCAACAAAATTCGCTTACACATTCACTGTGCTAAGCCGGGTGTGGTAATCGGAAAAGGCGGTGCTGAAATTGAAAAATTGAAAGCATTTTGCAAAACAATTACCAAAAAACCTGTTATTATCAACATAGTTGAAGTTAAAAATGTTGACACTAATGCTCAATTAGTTGCAGAAAACATTGCAGCTCAGCTCGAAAAGAGAGTTTCTTTCAGACGTGCGCTTAAACAATCAATGGGCCGTGCTATGAAATGCGGAGCAAAAGGAATTAAAACCCAAGTTTCCGGAAGACTCGCAGGAGCTGAAATCGCAAGAACAGAGCATTATCATGAAGGAACTATTCCACTTCAAACCATAAGAGCTGACATAGATTATGGTTTTGCAGAAGCAGCCACAACCTATGGAATTATCGGGGTTAAAGTTTGGATTTATAAAGGCGAAATTTTACTCAATTCAATGAAGGAGTCTGTAAAAGGAGGCGGAAGAAATAATGCTACTACCAAAAAGAACTAAGTACAGAAAAATGCACAGAGGTAGAATGAAAGGCAAAGCAACCAGAGGAAACACAGTTTCTCACGGCGATTTTGGTCTTCAAACTTTAGAACCCGCCTGGATTACTTCAAATCAGATCGAAGCAGCCCGTGTTGCTATGACAAGGTTCTGCAAAAGGGTTGGTAAAGTTTGGATTAAGATATTCCCAGATAAACCTGTAACTAAAAAACCGGCTGAAACCCGCATGGGTAAAGGTAAAGGTGCTCCTGAATTTTGGGTAGCAGTTGTTAAGCCGGGCAGAGTTATGTTCGAAATTGGCGATGTTCCTGAAGCAACCGCCAGAGAAGCAATGAGATTGGCAGCAAATAAGTTACCAGTTAAATGCAAATTTATAAGGAAAGAAACGGATGGTGAGGTTTAATGAAGAAAACTGCAGAAATTAAAAAATTAAGTCAAGAAGACTTAATCGCAAAATTAAAAGACCTTAAATCCGAACTTTTTAACCTTAGATTTCAGCCTGCTATAAACCAGCTAGAAACTCCTATGCGCATCAAAGCTGTAAGAAAAGATATAGCTAGGGTTCAAACGTTTCTTAGAGAGAAAGAAATAAGCGAAAGCGCCCAGGCGTAACGGAAGGAGGATGGATTATTTTGAGCGAAAGGAATATGAGAAAGGTTAAAATAGGCAAGGTTGTTAGCGACAAAATGGACAAAACCATAGTCGTAGCAGTTGAAGATAGCATTAGGCATCCACTTTACAAAAAAATCGTTAAACGTACACAACGTTTTAAAGCTCATGACGAAAACAACGAGTGCGGAATCGGCGATAGAGTAAAGATTATGGAAACAAGACCTTTATCAAAAGATAAAAACTGGAGACTCGTTAGCATAATTGAAAAAGCTAAATAACCATTAATAATAGAAGATTTTTATTCAGTTAGGGGGAAAATAAAGCATGATACAACCTCAAACACGTTTGAAAGTTGCGGATAACACCGGTGCAAAAGAAATAATGTGTTTCAGAGTTTTAGGTGGAACCCGTAGAAGATATGCAAGAATCGGCGATGTAATAGTTGCTTCTGTTAAAAAAGCATCACCCGGCGGCGTTGTTAAAAAAGGTGACGTTGTTAAAGCGGTAGTAGTTCGTATGAAATCGAAAACCAGAAGAGCAGACGGTTCTTATATCGGATTCGATGAAAATTCAGCAGTTATAATCAAAGAGGATAAAACTCCAAAGGGCACACGTATTTTCGGACCAGTTGCTCGTGAATTACGTGACAAAGGATATTTGAAAATATCAAGTTTAGCTCCGGAAGTTCTCTAATATAGGAGGTGTTTGTTTGTGTTTAAAAGTGCATCGAAGCTTCACAGCGGAAAAATTCGTTTGAAAACAGGCGATAAAGTTGTTGTTCTTAGCGGAAAAGATAAGGGCAAAGAAGGCAAAATCGTTGCAGTTAGCCCGAAAGAAGGCAAGCTTATAGTTGAAGGCGTTAACATCGTTTCGAAACACGTTAAACCTCGCCGTGCAGGAGAGGAAGGCGGAATCGTTAAAACAGAAGGCGCTCTTTATGCATGCAAAGTGCAGCTTGTTTGCCCGAAATGCGGTAAAGCAACCAGAATCGCACACAAGATAGCAGAAGACGGCAAGAAAAAGCGGAGCTGTAAAAAATGCGGCGAAGTGTTATAAGGGGGGTTATGAATGGCAAGGCTAAAAGATTTTTATAAAGAAAATGTTGTTTCTAAGCTTACTGAAAAGTTTGGATACAAAAACGTAATGCAAGTACCTAAGCTCGTTAAGGTAGTAATAAACGTAGGTGCAGGCGAAGCTAGAGATAATTCAAAAGTTATCAATTCTATTCTTGAAGATCTCGGAATAATCACCGGCCAAAAGGCTGTTGTTTGCACAGCACGTAGATCAGTTGCAAACTTCAAAGTTCGTGAAGGCATGAAAATCGGTGCTAAAGTTACACTTCGTGGAGACAAGATGTATGAATTTTTAGACAGATTCTTCAATCTCGCACTTCCACGCGTAAGAGACTTCAGAGGAATTAATCCTAAGTCTTTTGACGGAAAAGGTAACTACAACATGGGAGTTAAAGAACAGCTTATATTCCCTGAAATCGATTATGATAAAATCGACAGCATTAGAGGAATGGACATTTCCATTTCAACTACTGCTCAAACCGATGATGAAGCTAGAGAATTATTAAGGCTTATGGGCGCACCATTTGCAAAATAAGGAGGGAATATTGTGGCTAAAACGTCGCTTAAAGTAAAACAGAAAAGAGAGCAAAAATTTTCTACTCGTGAATACTCCCGTTGCAGAATTTGCGGTAGGCCGCATGGTTACCTTCGCAAATTTGGCATATGTCGTATTTGTTTTAGGGAACTCGCGCACAAAGGCGAAATTCCAGGCATAAGAAAAGCAAGTTGGTAAAATTGGCAAAGGAGGTAAATTACAAATGCAAATAACTGATGCAATTGCAGATTTGCTTACAAGAATTAGAAACGCTTGTTCTGCAAAACATGAATCGGTAGAGGTTCCTTCCTCTAACATGAAAAAAGCTATAGTACAGGTTTTGCTTGATGAAGGATATATCAGAAAATTCATGATTCTTGATGACGGCAAACAAGGTATTATTAAGATTTTTCTTAAATACACCGAAGATAAAAAACCTGCTATCACAGGTATTAAAAGAGTTTCTAAGCCCGGACTTAGGATCTACAGCAGCGTAGAAAACATGCCTAAAGTTATCAAAGGGCTCGGTATCGCAATCGTTTCAACGTCAAAAGGCGTAATGACAGATCGCAGAGCTAGAAAAGAAAAAGTCGGTGGAGAAGTTTTAGCTTTTGTGTGGTAAAGAAAGGAGGATAAACTATGTCGAGAATTGGTAAAAAGCCAGTTGCTATTCCAGCAGGGGTAGAAGCAAAAATCGGTGATGGAATGATTACAATCACTGGACCTAAAGGCACACTCACTCAGCCTATTCATCCTAAAATGAAGGTTGAAATCAACGATGGAGTAATCACGGTTTCAAGACCTAACGATCTTAAAGAAAATCGTGCACTTCACGGTCTTACACGTTCACTCATTAACAATATGGTTGAAGGTGTTACAAACGGATATAAAAAGGATTTGGAAGTAAACGGCGTTGGATACCGTGTTCAAAAACAAGGAAGCAATTTAGTTTTGAACTTAGGCTATTCTCACCAAGTTATTGTTCCTGAAATTGAAGGAATTAAATTCGAAGCTCAGGGAAACAAGATTTCTGTTATCGGAATTGACAAACAAAAAGTTGGTCAAATCGCTGCTGAAATCAGAGAAAAACGTCCTCCGGAACCTTATAAAGGAAAAGGCATTAAATATGCTGATGAGGTTATTAGGCGCAAAGAGGGTAAAACAGGTAAGAAATAGTTAGGAGGGTGAATAAATGGTAAACAAGGCAGATAAGAATCAGGCCCGTATAAAACGTACCAGACGAGTAAGAGGAAAAATCTCCGGAACAGCTGCTCGTCCAAGGCTTAATGTTTTCCGTTCTAGAAGCAATATAAGCGTTCAAATTATTGACGATATATCTGCAAAAACTTTAGTGAGTGCTTCTAGCTATGAAAAAGATTTTGGAATTTATGGCGGAAATAAAGAAGCGGCCGCAAAAGTTGGAAAATTGGTTGCACAGCGTGCTCTTGAAAAAGGAATCGAAAGCGTAGTTTTTGACCGTGGAGGATATGTATTCCATGGACGTGTAAAAGCTTTAGCTGAAGGTGCACGCGAGGCAGGACTTAAATTTTAATTTAAAAGGAGGGAAAAACTTTTGGCTAGAATTGACGGTTCAGTACTTGATTTGAAAGAAAAATTAGTTGCTATTAATAGGGTATCAAAAACAGTTAAAGGCGGACGTATTTTTAAATTTGCTGCTCTTATGGTAGTTGGAGACGGAAAAGGAACAGTTGGATTTGGCATTGGTAAATCTGGCGAAGTTCCGGACGCTATAAGAAAAGGAATAGAGGATGCTAAGAAAAACCTCATAAGAGTTCCTTTAAAAGGAAGCACAATTCCTCACGAAGTTTTAGGTTCTTACGGTGCTGCAAGAGTTCTTTTGAATCCTGCTGCTCCTGGTTCAGGAGTTAAAGCCGGCGGTCCTGTTCGTGCAGTTGTTGAATCTGCAGGAATCAAAGACATTCGCACAAAGGCACTTCGCTCTAACAATCCGTGCAATGTTGTAAGGGCTACTATCGAGGGCCTCAGCCAACTTCGCACTGCTGCTGAAATTGCAGAGCTTAGAGAAAAAACTGTTGAAGAAATCATCAAATAGTTTTAAAAATTGTTTTGTGTTTATAAATATGGTAAAATACTAAGTGTTTGTTTTTGCAAGCAATCAGGATTCATGCCCAGTTTGAATTCTAGGCATTTTACCTGTTTTGCAAATACGCAAGCTGTTGTTTGTGTATAAAAAGTAGGAGGTGAACAGTAAATGGAGCTTCAAGATTTAGTATGTCCGGAAGGCTCAAGAAAAGCTTCTAAAAGAATAGGCAGAGGCCATGGTTCAGGCCAAGGAAAAACCGCAGGTAAAGGACACAAAGGCCAAAAAGCTAGGTCCGGCGGCGGAGTTCGCCCAGGATTTGAAGGTGGACAAATGCCTCTTCAAAGAAGAATTCCTAAAAGAGGATTCAAAAATATTTTCGCTAAGAAAGTTATTTCTATCAATGTTGATGAATTAGAAAAATTTGGCGAAGGTTCTGTTGTTGATGCAAACGAACTTATAAACATGGGTCTTATTAAACGTGATTTTGATAAAATCAAAATTTTAGGTAACGGCAATCTTACTAAGAATCTAACAGTTAAAGCACAGATGTTTTCGAAATCTGCAATTGAAAAAATCGAATCTGCAGGCGGGAAGGCGGAGGTGATCTAGTTGATTAGGACGTTGATAAACTCTTGGAAAGTTAAAGAGTTGAGACGAAAATTATTGTTCACCATAATGATAATTGTCGTTTTTAGAATAGGTTCCGTGATTCCTGTGCCGTTTTTGGATGTTAATGCGCTTGCAGGCTTGATGGGAAGCCTTGGAGAAAATGGTGCAATCCTTAATTATCTCGATACACTCTCCGGAGGAGCATTTGCTCAGGCCACAATTTTTGCAATGTCAGTTTCGCCTTACATTAACGCTTCGATAGTCATTCAGCTTATGACGGTTGCGCTTCCTTATCTTGAATCTCTTCAAAAAGAGGGCGAAGAGGGAAGAAAGAAACTCACTGCAATTACAAGATATGTGACCATAATTATTGCACTTCTTCAAGGCACTGCATTTTACTTCTATTTAAGAAGCGGCGGATTCCAAGGTGTGCCGATTGTTAAGTACACCGAAGGTTTCGAAGGAATGTTCGTTGGTGTTGTAATTGTTCTTTCGTTTGTTGCCGGCGCAGCGTTTGTTATGTGGCTTGGTGAACAAGTTAACGTTAAAGGCGTTGGAAATGGAATTTCTATTTTAATGTTTGCCGGAATTGTTTCGAGGATGCCGAGTTTGATTGCTAAGTTAGTTGGTTACACTTCTTTGGCAGTTTCAAACCCTGATAATTTCTTCATGTTCTATGTTTACGTTCCATTATTTATAGTGCTTTTCATGTTCTTAATGTGGATAATCGTTTCGATGAACGATGCAGAAAGAAGAATCCCGATTCAATACGCTCAAAGAACTGTTGGAAGAAAAATGTATGCAGGCCAAAGCAGCCACATACCTTTAAAAGTAGGTATTGCTGGAGTTATGCCGGTAATATTTGCAAGCCAGATATTAATGATTCCTAACTTCGTTAATTTCTTTGCAAAACCAACAGGATTTTGGAAAACTGTTCTTGACTCACTTTCGGTTAACGGAACAGGTTACACAATTTGTTATTTCTTTTTAATTTTTGTATTTGCATATTTTTATGTTGAAATCACTTATAATCCGGTTGAAATTGCTAACAATTTGCGCCAAAGCAATGCAGCAATTCCAGGAATTAGGCCGGGCAAGCCGACAGCTGACTACATAGCAAAAGTTCTTTCGAAAGTTACTTTCCTTGGCGCTTTGCTTTTAGCAGTAGTTTCGCTTTTACCGATTGGATTTACCAATTTAACCGGAATGCACAACCTTTCAATGGGCGGAACTTCAATCATAATCATGGTTGGTGTTGCTCTTGAAACGGTTAAGCAACTTGAATCTCAACTTATGATGCGTCATTACAAAGGATTTTTAAATTAATAATATTATCGGTTTGATTGATTTCGCTGGGATTATTCCTAGCGATTTCAGACGACTGATTTTTCAAACGTTGATAAGCAGCATTGAATGTTGTGATGTCCTTTAGGCTTAAAGCTGCACTTCGGAATTCTGAAGTGAAAAGGTATCGAATAAATTTTATAAATAAGGAGCTTTTATTAATGAACATTATACTTTTAGGAGCACCCGGTGCTGGAAAAGGTACCCAGGCTGAAATAATCTCCGAACGTCTTAATATTCCAACAATTTCTACTGGGAATATCATAAGAGAGGCACTGAAAAACGGTACTGAAATGGGGCTCAAAGCTAAGTCCTTTATTGATAAAGGTCATCTCGTCCCTGATGAAGTCGTCATTGGAATCGTTTCAGAAAGAATAAGCAAAGATGACTGCAAAAACGGCTTTATTCTTGATGGTTTCCCAAGGACTATCGTTCAGGCTGAAGCTCTGGAAAATTCAGGTATTAAAATCGATTATGTACTTGACATTGAAGTAGATGAAGCGATTATATACAAAAGAATGTCCGGACGTCGTGTTTGCGAAAAATGCGCACGTGTTTACAATGTGAATGCCGATAAAAGACCTCGTGAAGAGGGAAAATGTGACGTGTGTGCAGGCACCCTTATCAAACGTATGGATGACAATGAAGAAACAGTTAAAGAACGCTTGAAAATTTACAGCGAACAAACTCTTCCTTTAAAAGAATTTTATGACAAGCGTGGAATGAGAACAGTTATTGACGGTTCAGCTCCTTTGGCTGAAATTACAAATAGTGTTCTTAAAGCTCTTGGAGAGGCAAAATAGAAGATGGTAAAACTTAAAACCGCTAAGGAACTTGAGATGATGAGGCAAGCGGGCAGAATTTCAGCTAGAGCTTTGAAAGTTGCGGGCGAGGCTATTGAACCCGGAGTTTCAACTCGTGAAATTGATGATTTGGTAAGAAAATATATTAAATCAGCCGGCGCAGTTCCTTCATTCCTTAATTACAATGGTTTCCCATCCAGTGCTTGCATTTCTGTTAATGAAGAAGTCATCCATGGCATACCCAATTCATCGCACATTTTGAAAAACGGTGATATTGTTAGCGTTGATGTTGGAGCTTATTTCAATGGTTTTCACGGAGATAATGCTTTCACATTTGCTTGCGGAGATATTTCCAGAGAGGCTCAAAATTTGCTTGATGTTACTCAAACTAGCCTTTTCGAAGGCATAAGTGCAGCTAAAGCGGGCAATAGAGTGGGCGATATCGGAAGTGCGGTTGAAGAGTATGTTAAAGCGCGTGGCTACTCGGTGGTGCGAGATTTCGTAGGTCATGGAGTAGGCACGAAGTTGCACGAAGATCCTTCCGATCCTAATAACGGTAAAAAAGGCCACGGAACACGCCTAGTTCCCGGAATGACAATTGCGGTTGAACCTATGGTTAACGTTGGCACAGGTGATGTTAAAGTTTTAAGCGATGGATGGACCACAATAACCCTAGACGGTAAGTTATCGGCACATTTTGAACATTCCATTGCTATCACCTCAGATGGTCCGGTAATTTTGACCGACCCGAATTAGGAGGAAGCAAAAATATGAAACGCGGCTTGATTGCCCTTTCTCTCGCAGGGCATGATAAAAATAATTTCATGGTTGTTTTAGACGCAAATGAGAAAGAGGCGCTTGTGTGCGACGGGAAAAGTCGCAAGCTTGAAAAGCCGAAAAGAAAAAATATCATTCATCTTAAAGCAACAACAAAGTCACTTGATGAAAAAATTCTTGAGAGCAATAGGTCTATAAGAATTGCTCTTGGCCAGCTTAAAAAGGCTTCTAATGATTCAAAGCAAAGGTGGTGAACTCGAGCATATTTCTTTTGAGCGGCACATGCTCTCAAATAATGCTCCCTTAAGATTATGTCTAAAGAAGATGCAATTGAGTTAGAGGGTAAGGTTGTTGAAGTTCTCCCGAATGCAATGTTCAAGGTCGAGCTTCCAAACGGCAAGATTATTCTTGCGCACATATCCGGAAAACTCAGAATGAACTACATTAAGATTTTGCAGGGTGACAACGTTAAGGTTGAGATTTCTCCTTATGATTTAACTCGCGGAAGAATCACATGGCGTGTTAAAAATAGCGGAAAATCAAGCCAAACGTCTGAAACTTCGGAATCTAAAAATATAACAGGCAAAGGAAGTGAGACAGACAATGAAAGTTAGGCCTTCTGTTAAAAAACTTTGCGATAAATGTAAAGTAATTAAAAGACATGGAAAAATCATGGTTATATGCGAAAACCCAAAACACAAACAAAGACAAGGATAAATCATAATATGGAGGTGTAATTACAGATGGCACGTATATCGGGTGTAGATTTACCAAGAGACAAAAGAATAGAAATCGGACTTACCTACATTTTCGGAATTGGTAGGACTTCAGCAAAAGATATTATCAGCAAAACAGGAATTAACCCTGACACAAGAGTTCGTGATTTGACTGAAGAAGATATTTCAAAAATCAGAAACTGCATTGATAAACACTATAAAGTTGAGGGTGACCTCAGAAGCGAAATAGCATTTGACATTAAAAGATTGATTGAAATCGGCTGTTACAGAGGAGTTCGTCATAGAAAAGGATTACCTGTTCGCTGACAAAGATCAAAAACAAATGCAAGAACAAGAAAAGGTCCAAAGAAAACGATAGCCAACAAAAAAGGTTAGTAAAGGAGGAAAATTTTAATGGCAATAAAAGCAGGCGCTAAGAAAACGCAAGTTCGCAGACGTCGTGACAGAAAAAATATTGAACGTGGTGCAGCTCATATTAAATCCACTTTTAATAACACAATCGTAACAATAAGTGATACAGAAGGAAACGCAATTTCATGGGCTAGTGCAGGCGGACTTGGTTTCAAAGGTTCTAAAAAATCAACTCCATTTGCTGCACAAACAGCTGCAGATGTAGCAGCAAAAGCGGCTATGGAACATGGCCTTAAATCTGTAGAAGTTTACGTTAAAGGTCCTGGGTCAGGAAGAGAAGCAGCAATTCGTGCTCTTCAAGCAGCAGGATTAGAAATAAACATGATCAAGGATGTTACTCCGATTCCACACAACGGATGCCGTCCGCCAAAAAGAAGACGTGTTTAATTTAAATATTTAGGAGGTGTAATAAGTAATATGGCAAGATATACAGGAGCTGTGTGCAGACTCTGCCGCAGAGAAGGACAAAAACTCTTTTTAAAAGGTGAAAGATGTTATTCGGGCAAATGTGCGATTTCTCGCCGCCCATATGCACCTGGCCAACATGGTCAAGGACGCAAAAAATTGACTGAGTACGGAATTCAGTTAAGAGCAAAACAAAGAGCAAGACGTTACTACGGAGTTCTTGAGCATCAATTTGCTCATTACTTTGAACTTGCAGGAAAGATGAAAGAAGGAAAAACCGGTGAAAACTTACTCGGAATCCTTGAATCACGTCTTGACAACATTATTTATCGTTTGGGTTGGGCATGCTCACGTGCTGAAGCAAGGCAGCTTGTAACTCACAAACATTTCAGAGTAAACGGCAAATGCGTTAACATTCCTTCTTTCTTAGTTAAAGTTGGAGACGTTATTACAATTGGCGAAAAATCTCAAGGAAATTCCAAAATTAAATCTATTCTCGAAGCAAACTCTTCAAGAGTTGTTCCGAAATGGCTTGAACTCGACGCTAATAAATTCGAAGCTAAGAAAATTGCTTTCCCGGCTAGAGAAGACATTGATTTAGACGTAGAAGAAACATTAATCGTTGAGTTGTACTCCAAATAACATAGTAATTTTTTAAAAAAATGTTTAGGAGGATTTGATGATTGAGATAGAGAAGCCAAGAATTAGTATCGCAGAAATTTCTGACGATGGTACTTACGGCAAATTTATTGTAGAGCCTTTGGAAAGAGGATTCGGAAACACTTTAGGCAACAGCCTTAGAAGAATTCTTCTTTCTTCTTTGCCGGGTGTGGCTGCTAAATCCATCAAAATTGATGGCGTTTTGCACGAATTTTCCACTATCCCTGGAGTTAAAGAAGATGTTACCGAAATAGTTCTTAACGTAAAAGGAATTTTGGCAAAGCTTAATTGCAATGAAGCCAAAACCGTTGAAATTCACGCTAAAGGGCCTTGCGAAGTAACCTCAGGAACAATAATTCACGACAATGACGTTGAAATTTTGAATTCTGACTGGCACATCGCAACATTAGGTCCAGACGCAACTTTAGATATGGAAATTACGCTTGACAAAGGCCGTGGATATGTTTCCGCAGATCGCAACAAAGCATTTTTAACTGATAATGTTATTGGTGTTTTGGCAGTTGACTCGATTTACACGCCTGTTTTGAAAGTTAACTACACTGTGGAAAACACCAGGGTTGGCCAAATAACCGACTTTGATAAACTTTCTTTGGAAGTTTGGACTAATGGCGTTGTTTTGGCTGAAGAAGCAGTTTCTATTGCATCTAAAATTTTGATTGAGCATTTCAATTTGTTCTTGGGCCTTTCAGAAATAGCTGAAAAAACCAGCGTTATGGTTGAGCCTGAAAGCAGCAATGCAACAAAAAATTTGGATGTTACCATAGATGAGCTCGAGCTTTCGGTTAGGTCTTACAACTGCCTTAAAAGAGCGGGAATTAACACCGTTAAAGACCTCACGAGCAAAACTGAAGATGAAATGATTAAAGTTAGAAACCTTGGTCGTAAATCTTTAGATGAAGTAATCGAAAAATTAAATTCAATGGGACTTGACCTTGCTAAAGGTGAATAACAGTTCTTTATAGAAAAGGAGGATAAGGATGTCTAAAAAAAGAAAATTAGGTAGAGCAACAGCTCACAGATTAGCTATGCTCCGCGCACTCGTAACATTCCTTTTTGAAAATGAAAAAATTGAAACAACAGTAACTCGTGCAAAAGAGGTTCGTTCACTTGCTGAAAAAATGATCACACTCGCTAAAGTTGACACTCTTCACAACAGACGTATGGTTATGTCTTTCGTTACTAAAAAAGAAGTTTCAAGAAAATTATTTGAAAAAATTGCTCCAAAGTATGCTGACAAAAACGGTGGTTACACAAGGATCACAAAGTTAGGGCCAAGACGTGGCGACGCAGCTGAAATGGCAATAATTGAACTCATATAATAATTTAAATTAAAAATGAAAATTTTCGTCCATGCTCGAAAGATTTTAATAGAGTATTGGACGAAATTGTATATTAATGCGTTTGCAGAAAGGAAGGTAGACTGAAAATATTTGGTTTGAAAATTAAATATTAGTAAGTTAAAAATTATGGATTTAATGCTTTTTGGATTAATCGGTTCCTTAATGGCTCTGGTTTTCGCATTTTTTATGTTCAAAAGAGTTCACAGCCAAAGCGAAGGAACGGAAAAAATGATTAAAATATCTGCTCTTATCAGAAGGGGTGCGAGCGCTTATTTGAAGCGTCAATACAAAGGCGTTGGAATATTTTTTTCAGTAGTTTTTGTAATTTTGCTTACACTTTCAATTATGGGATATCTCAATCATTTTATTCCGTTTGCGTTTTTAACCGGCGGGCTTTTCTCAGGCCTTTCAGGTTATATTGGAATGAAAACTGCAACAATGGCAAACAACCGTACCGCTTGTGCAGCTCAAGAAGGGCTCAACAGTGGGCTTAAAGTGGCTTTTTCAGCCGGCGCTGTTTTGGGTTTTGTTGTTGTTGGCCTTGGCCTTCTTGATTTATCTTTGTGGTATACATTCCTCAGATATTTCTGGTATGCCAAAGTTGAAGTAATCAAAAATGAAGCTCTTTTAATGCAGCATATATCTTCAAACATGCTTACTTTCGGAATGGGCGCTTCTTGTATGGCTCTTTTTGCAAGAGTTGGCGGAGGAATCTTCACGAAAGCTGCTGATGTTGGCGCTGACTTGGTTGGAAAAGTTGAAGCAGGAATCCCTGAAGACGACCCAAGGAACCCTGCAGTTATTGCTGACAATGTGGGCGATAACGTAGGCGATGTTGCCGGAATGGGCGCAGACCTTTATGAATCTTATGTTGGGTCTATTCTTTCGAGCATGGCTCTTGCAGTGAGCGCTGGCCTTGGCGCAAAAGGCATGGCAATCCCGGTTGTTCTTGCTTCGCTTGGAATAATGGCTTCAATTTTCGGAACATTCTTTATTAAAACGAAAGAAAAAGCCTCAGGAAAAGATTTGCTTAAATCTCTTCGTTTGGGAACTTACATAAGCGCGGGAGTTATGGCAGTTGTTTCGTTTTTCGTTATAAAATCCCTTCTTCCGCAATATATTGGAATTTTTTACGGTGTAATTGCAGGTTTGATTGCCGGTGGGCTCATTGGTTTCACTACAGAATACTACACTTCGGACACTTACAAACCCGTAAAAGAACTTGCAAAAACTTCTGAAACAGGCCCGGCAACTGTTATGATTAGCGGTCTTGCTCTTGGAATGCGATCTACTGTTTGGCCGGTAATAATCGTTGGAATTACTGTTCTTATCAGCTTTTTCGCTTGCGGAGGAGACATTTCAAACGCACTTAGTTTCAACAGAGGCCTTTATGGAATCGGCGTTGCTGCAGTGAGTATGCTTTCAACGCTCGGAATAACTCTTGCAACTGACGCTTACGGCCCGATTGCTGATAATGCAGGCGGAATTGCCGAAATGGCTGGTCTTGGCGAAGAAGTTCGCGAAAGAACTGATGCTCTTGATTCCCTCGGAAATACCACCGCAGCAACCGGAAAAGGCTTTGCGATTGGTTCTGCAGCGCTGACGGCTCTTGCGCTCATAGCTGCTTACATTTCAGAAATCAAAAACTTGGCTCCAACGCTTCGTTTCAATCTTAACATAACGAATCCTCCAGTTTTGGTTGGTTTGTTCATCGGTGCAATGATTCCTTTCTTGTTCGCGGCTCTTACCATGGAGGCTGTTGGGAAGGCTGCTCAAAGCATAGTTTTGGAAGTTAGAAGACAGTTTAAAACCTTCAAAGGAATCCTTGAAGGGGAAACAGAACCTGACTATGAAGCATGCGTTGATTTATGCACGAAGTCTTCGCAAAAATTGATGGTTCCGCCCGCTATTTTGGCGGTTGTTGTGCCGATTATCGTTGGAATAATCCTCGGTGTTAACGGCGTTGCGGGCTTCCTTGCAGGAACAACTATCACTGGGTTTACTTTAGCGGTTATGATGTCAAACGCAGGTGGCGCTTGGGATAACGCTAAAAAACATATTGAAGCAGGAAACCTTGGAGGAAAAGGCTCAGATTGCCACAAAGCTGCTGTTGTAGGCGACACTGTTGGAGATCCTTTCAAAGATACTTCGGGCCCAGCAATCAATATTCTCATTAAATTAACTTCAATTGTTGCAATTGTTTTTGCTGGAATAACCATTGCTCTGCATATTTTTTAGAAATAATTTGCAATTTTTTTAAAATCATGGTATAATCACCATATGATACTTGTACCCCCATTTTCGGAAGTGGTTTTCTGAGAATGTTACAGTAATGTATATAGGGTAAAATTTGGAGAGGTGTAAAAAATGTTATTAAAAGAAGAAAAAAACGTTATTATCGGTAACCACGCACGCCACGAAGGAGACACAGGTTCTCCTGAAGTTCAAATCGCTCTTCTTACAAAGAGAATTAACGATCTTACTGAGCATTTGAAAACTCACAAAAAAGATTTTCATTCTCGTCGTGGACTTTTAATCATGGTAGGAAGAAGACGTAGCTTGCTTAATTACTTAACCAAAACCGACATTAATCGTTACAGAAGCATTGTTGAAAAATTAGGTTTACGTAAGTAATAAAATTTTTAAAATTGATGGGCAGTCATTCGGTGGCTGCCTGTTTTTATTATCTGTAGCGTTAAAATACAGAATATCAGCCATTAAATGGAGATGGAAAATTAATGAAAAATAGTTTAGCAAAAAAGTTTTTGCTTGCTCTTTTGCTGTTGAGTACTATGCCTACGGCTTTTTGCGAAAGAGGCAAGCTTGAGTCATTTCACATGCAAATAGTTGGAAAATATTTCGAAAATTTTAAAGATTACCAAAATTTAGAAATGGTAAATAAAAATTTCGAAGATATAATAAGTTATTATCGGCAAAATTATATTCCTTTGACCGATGAAAATTTTAAATTTTTTGAAAATTTGGAAACTTACGTTGCCATTCCTGGCGAAAATCAAACGAGAAATAAGTTAAGTGAAAAAATTAAACATCTCGTTTTTCTTGAAAATTCTTTTGATTTTGGCAGATTTAATAAAGTAATGGAAGAAAACGAGATAAACCCTAGCGCTGTGAAGATAATTAAACCGGAAGATAAATTTTCTATGAGCTGGAACTGGGAAATGAAAATCGTTGCTTTGCCGGAAAATCATGGCTGCAAAATTATATTTTCAAGGGAAAATAAAGATAAAACTGAAACTATAACTTTCTATCTAGATGTTTTCGTGATGTCTCGTCATTCGAAAAATGAGTTTAACCTCAGTGAAACCATGGCTGTTTATAATAATTTAACAAATTCTATTTCGAATCGTTTTGGCAGAAATTTGTTGCCGGAGATAAATAAAAATAGAATCACAAAAGTTACGATTCCTGAAAAAGTTGAATTCATAGGCCAAAACGCTTTTTTAGGCCTTGAAAATCTTGAAGAGATTGAAATTCCAAACAGCGTTATTTTTATAAAAGAAAATGCTTTTATGAATTGCAAAAATCTTAGAAAAGTTGAAATCCCGAATTCTGTTAAGTTCATAGGCAATAGTGCGTTTGAAGGTTGCCAAAAATTAGAAAATATTTTTGTTCCTGATTCTGTTAAAAATTTGGGTTTACGAATTTTTGCAAATTGCGAAAAACTTAAAAAAGTTAGATTATCAAATAATATTAAAGAAATAAGAGAAGAGGCTTTTTATAGGTGTTCTAATTTGCGAAATATTGAAATCCCAAATTCAGTTCAAAAAATTCAAAGCGGCGCTTTTCGAAATTGCGTTAATTTAAGAGAAATATCTTTGCCAAGCAATGTTGAGTTTATAGGCTCAAAGGCCTTTGGAGATTGCTTCATATTAAGGAGCATAACCATTCCGCCGGCTATGAAAATAATAGAGGCGGGAGCTTTTGAAAATTGCTTTTCACTTTCAAATATTACTCTTCCTGCTTCTATTGAAAAAATAGGGAAATATTCTTTTTACAGATGCATTAATTTAAATAAAATTGATTTTTCAGGGATTCAAGGCTCAAATTCCGTGATGAAAATTGATAAGTATGCTTTTTGTAGTTGCGCGAATTTAGAAAGTTTTGTATTAAAAGATATCACTGTGAGCCTGAGCGAAGGGGTGTTTTGCAATTGCGTTGGGTTGGTGAATTTTTTTGTTGAAGACATAGTTTCAGAGATTCCTAACCTGGCTTTTTTTAACTGCAATTATTTGGAAAATGTTCAAATTCCGAACAGCGTTAGCGTTATAGGAGACCATGCTTTTGCTCTGTGCTCTAGTATTGAGGAAATAAAAATTCCTGATTCTGTTAAAATTTTAAGTCCTTATTCTTTCTCTCAGTGCATTCGTTTAAATAAAATTGATATTCCGAGATCTGTGGAATCTATTGGTGAAAAGGCATTTTACATGTGCAATAGCCTAGAAAGTGTTTTTTTACCCAGTTCGGTTAAAAATATAGGCGCTTTTGCTTTTTCTAGGTGTAAGAATTTAAAGGCTATTATTTTGCCGTTTTTTATAGAAAAAATCAGCATAGGATTTGCCAAAGAATGCCCTAAATTAGAAAAAATTTCAATCCCCAGAACGGTTAAAGAGATAGAAGCAGAGGCCTTTTGCAGCTGTGATAATCTTAAAAATATTTACATTCCGGAATCTGTTAGAACTATTGAACCCTGTGCTTTTTCAGGTTGCGGAAAAGTTGAAGCTATTTTAATTCCAAAGAGCGTTAGGAACATTGGCTTATGCGCTTTTTCAAATTGCTCAAATTTAAAAAGGGTTACAATTCCGCCCGATGTTAAAAAAATAGAAACAAACGCTTTTAGAGGTTGCAATAATATACAGTTTATTGATTTTGATGATACGCTTTATTACGACTTAGATTCATTTTTCAAGGCTTTTAAAATCAAAAATAGAAGTTTGTATTGTGCCATTTTGTAAACTGAATTTGGTAAATTAAGTTAATTGACAAAAAAATTTCTAAAATGTTAAAATGTAACCAAATGAATAATAAAAAGGTGGCATAACATGAAAATTAATTCAAAAAGACTAACAACAGTTGCTGTTTCGACATTCGCAACTTTGGCGTTATCTTCTTTTTCTTTTTGCTTGGGAAGTAGACTTTCGCCTTATCACATGCAAATAGTAGGGAAATATTTTGATGACGTGGAAACTTATGAAAAGTTATCCATGACTAGCAAAAAATTTGGAAATTTAACCAAACGTTATTATCAAAATTTTGTTAATATTTCTCAAGTTTCAAAGGATAAGTATTTCCCGAATATTCAAACTTATATTGCTTATCCTGGTGCAGGCCCTGTTAGGTTAAATATGTTCAGTAGGGACATCAAGCATCTTGTTTATTTGGAAAATTCTTTTAACCAAAAGAAATTTAGGCAAATTTTGTGTAGCACAGGTGTGATAAGCTTAAACCGTGATGGGGAGGTTACTTTCAATAGTAAAAATTGGATGTGCAAAAAACTTCCCACCGAAAGCGGCAAAGGCTTTATCATTTTGCTTACAGGAATTGGCAAAAAAAATGAAGGAAAAACAATTGAATTTCATTTTGACCCTATTAAACTTTCGGTAGTTCCTGAAAAGGAATATGACATTTATTATGGCGTGAGAAACTATAATATCCTGGTTGATGATATTTCCCCTATTTTAAGTGCTCTTGGCATTGAGCTGGAAAATATTAAATTCAGCAGTGTTACTAGAATTAATATTCCTCAAAGTGTAAAAAGAATAGAGGATGGTTGCTTTGGTGCATATGGGTCTTTAAGAGAAGTTAATGTACCGAATTGTGTTGAGTTCATAGGTGAAAGCGCTTTTGACAGCTGCACTAATTTGGAAAAAATAAAGCTCCCTGACGCTTTGAAGAAAATAAGTAACCGAACTTTTCAAAACTGCACTTGTTTAAAAAGTCTTGAAATTCCACATGGTGTTGAAGAGATAGGCGAAAGAGCATTTGATTTTTGCATAATGCTCAATAATATTAGACTCCCCGATACGGTTAAAGAGATTGGAAAGGCAGCTTTTCTTGGATGCGCTTCTTTTACTGAAATTACTGTCCCAGGTTCAGTTAAAGAAATAGAAAAGTTTACTTTTGCGTGTTGCAGATCGCTTGAAAAGGCCATGATTTCAGAAGGCACCGAATGTATAGACAGATTTTCTTTTATGGATTGCCAGAATTTAACTCAGGTTACGATTCCTGTTTCTGTTAAACGTGTTGACCGTTGTGCTTTCGCCGATTGCCCAAGGTTAACTAACATTAAGTATGACGGGAAAACATATCCCAATGTAAACAGCTTTATGACGGCGTTTGAAGCTAAAAGAAAAACAGCCAGGACTAAAGACTGCTAAGGATCTCTTAGCGGTCTTTCTTTATTTTCCAGGCTTAAATGGAATTGACAAAACTGCCGCTGAGTGTTAGAATATGACAGCATTTCTACTTTAAAGGATGATATTATTATAATGAAAAATGAGATTAAAAAATTAACAGCAGTTACTTTTTCCGCTCTTGGAATTTTAGCGTGTTCTTCGGCATCGTTTTGCGAGGGCTCTTCGGTTGGGTGCTTTATGCATAATAAGCGTCAAAGAAAATTAAAAAGAGATATAAGCATAAGGGGTAATTTAAATTCTTGGGTTGACAAGGTTTACATAGCTTGCCCTGATGATGAAGTTAAAACTGACATATTTCAGGGCAATTTAAAACAACTTGTTTACCCTATTAATACATTTGATGTTGACAGATTTGAAAGGGTTATTAGGCTAAACAACCTAGAAGATGGAATGATGATCATAACCCTGCTTATGGTTTTTGCGTGATTTTTATTAAAGGTGATAGATCTGTGTCTTTTTTCTTTAACCCTATAGAGGCACCTGAAAAATTTGCTGGATCTACCTGGGGCAAAGAGAACTTTAATTTAAAAACTTTTTTTGATAATTTCGAAGAATTTGTGTTATCGTTTGGTTTTAAGGAAAAAAGATCTTTCTCAAAAATGTCTGATAGCATGGTTCTTCAAGTGCCTGTAGAGATTACATGCCTAAGCAGAGAAACTTTCCGCAATTTTTCAAATTTAAAAAGAATTGTAATTCCTAGCACTGTTGAAAAAATATCTAGCGATACTTTTGAAGACTGCAAAAATCTTGAAAGCATATTTTATTTGAACAAAAATTATTTGAGTGTAAAAGAATTCATAAAAGACTTTGAAGAATTTAAAGTTTCGGAATATAGATATTTAAATGATTTTAGAAGTTCATTTAATTTGAAGGCCTAAGGGAGAGTTGGCAAAATATGAATAATAGGTTTAAGAAAACGGCATTGGCAGTAGCTTCAGGGCTTAGTCTAATGGCGCTTGCTCCCAGTGCCTTTTGTGATAGGGAAGTAAAACTAGACCCGTTTCACATGCAAATAGTCGGGAAGTACTTTGAGTCTTCTGAAGATATAGTGAACTTAGAAATGGTTAATAGCAAATTTAAAGACATGGGCAAAATATACAGGTTCAACCCAACTTTTTATGATAAGGTTGTTTTCACGGATATCGAAACTTGCGTGGTTTACCCTCAAGAAGTCAGACGGACGGTTAAATTTGAAAATAGGATTAAACACATAGTTTACCTCGAAGGCTCGTTTGACGACGAGCTTATAGACAATGTTTTGAAAGAAAACGGCGCTTTAAAGTGGAAAAAAGAAATAACTCCGAATGATCCGGAAAATGTTATTTATGGATTTAATTTGCATTTTTACAATCAAGAAGGCAATGTTATAACTTTTTGTTTTAACCCGTTTAAATTGAGCGACCAATTAACCGGCCGTGACGACAGGATTTACTTTGACAGATTGTTTTTAGATTACAACAATTTTTTGTCTTTATGTGGGGTTAATAAGTCTATTGATACCGATAAGGTAAAAAAAGAATTGAAAACGATTACATTGCCTAGCAGCCTCACTGTACTTGATATGGCAAGCTTTTTGGATTTCAAAGGTCTTGAAAAAGTTTATGTTTCGGATTTTGTTAATGAGGTTTCAAGCCATGCATTTATAGGTTGTGACAATTTAAAAGAAATCCATTACAAAGGCAAAGTTTATAAAACTCCAGAAGAGTTTAGAGAAGCTTTTAAAATTGGCCCTTATGCTGGGTATGATAATATTAGTGATATTAAAGTTCTAGATTCCATCAAGCAAATTGGTGCATATGCTTTTGAGGATTGCAAGTCTTTAGAAAGTGTTATTTTGCCTAGTTCCGTTGAAAAAATTTGCAATAGTGCTTTTTGGTTTTGCAAGAATTTGGCTAAAGTTGAAATTCCGGATTCCGTCAAGGAAATAGAGAATCGTGCTTTTGAAGAGTGCTTGGCTCTTACTGAGGTAAAACTTCCTTATGGCATAAAGAAAATAGCAGATGGCACTTTTTTATGCTGCAGTAGTTTGAAAGGTATTTCGATTCCGGATTCTGTTAAAGAAATAGGGCAGGAAGCTTTTAAACATTGCGTTAATTTAAAAAATGTTAAGATTTCAAATTCAACCCAAATAATAGATTGTTGTGCTTTTGAAAATTGCAAATTACTGACGGAAATTAATATTCCGAACTCTGTTAGAGAAATAAGGTATGGAGCCTTTTCAGAGTGCAGTAATTTGAAAAAAATCAACATACCTGATTCAGTTTTGAGAGTGGACAGAAACGTTTTCGACGGTTGTTACTCCTTGACGCACATTGAATACAGAAAAAAGGTTTATAAAAGCGCAGAAGACTTTATAACGGCATTTTGCATTGGCCCGTATGCCGGATATACAGATTTTAAGGATGTAAAAATTTCAAATTTGATTAATAAAATTGATAAATTTGCCTTTTATAATTGCACATCTTTAGAAAGCGTTAAAATTCCGAGTTCTGTTGTGGATATTGACAATAGCGCATTCTTTAATTGTCGGTCTTTAAGCAGCGTTAAAATTTCTGATTCTGTTAAAAAAATAGGCGATATGGCCTTTGGGAAATGCGAAAGTTTAACCGAGATTGAAATACCTGATTCGGTTGATAACATAGGTGCATCAGCTTTCATTGAATGCGAAAATCTATCAAGTGTTAGGCTGCCCAGCTTGCTTAGCGAAATCAGAAAAAGCATGTTTATGAATTGCAAAAAGTTAAAAAATATTGACATCCCTAATAGCACTGCTAAAATAGACGATTATGTGTTTTATAAATGCGATTCTTTGAAAGAATTTTTAATTCCTGAATCCGTGAAAGAAATAGGGAAAAA
>USIK01000001.1 GCA_900554775.1 uncultured Oscillospiraceae bacterium | reverse complement strand
AAAGCTCATAAAAGAAGCTCTTGAAGAATTCAAAAACGCTGAAAAACCCACCACAATAAACGAAATCATAGCGCTTGACAAAAAAGTTAAAGCACAAACCGCAACAAATGCTGAAAAATTAAGAAAGTGAGGCAAATCTAAATGAACATACTTCTAGTGTTAATAGGAATCTTACTCTTTGAAATCTTAATAATTTCTCACGAATGGGGCCATTTTATCACGGCTAAAACCTTCGGCGTAAAAGTCAATGAATTTGCGCTTGGAATGGGGCCTAAAATCTTTTCAGTTCAAAAAGGTGAGACGAACTTTTCAATCAGGATATTGCCTTTCGGCGGTTTTTGCGCCATGGAGGGCGAAGACGAAACAAGCAGTAACCCCCGCGCGTTTAACAACATTAAACCCTGGAAAAGAATAATTGTTCTTGCGGCAGGCGCAACAATGAATATCATCGTTGGCTTTATTTTCACGCTTATCGTAATAGCGCAAAACAACAGCTTCGTTTCAACCACTATTTCGGGGTTTGCAGAAAACTCCGTTTCGCAAACTTGCGGGCTTCAAGCAGGCGACGAAATCATTAAAGTTAACGGCACGCACGTTTTCACCCCGAAGGACATTAACTTCGCGATTTTAACCTCAGATAAAAACTCTTTTGACTTCAAAGTTAGAAGAAACGGCGAAAAAACAGAGGTTAAAAACATTGAATTTGAAAAACTGGAAAAAGAAGACGGCACCAAAGCACTCAAAGTAGATTTTAAACTCGGTAAAACCCAAAAAAACTTTTTAACAGTAATTAAAGAAGCATTTTTAGACATGGTTTCAACCATTCAAATAACATTTTTAAGCTTTCTCGGAATGATTACCGGTAAGTTTAGTTTAAAAGAATTAACTGGGCCTGTAGGAATGGTTTCAATGATAGGTTCTGCAACCTCAAAAGGGCTTGAAGTAAGCCTTTTAGCAGCAATTAACAACATGCTTTCAGTTGTTGGATTCATAGCGCTGAACCTCGGAGTAATGAACCTGCTGCCGCTCCCTGCGCTTGACGGCGGAAGAATTGTTTTCGCGTTTTTTGAACAATTAACAGGCAAAAAAATAAACGAAAAATACGAAGGAATGATTCACACAATAGGCCTTATATTGCTTATGATTTTTATAGGCTTAGTGACCTTCCACGATGTAATACGAATATTTAAATGAGGACGAAAATGAGAAGAAAATCAAAAGAAGTAAAAATAGGGAAAATAAAAATCGGCGGCGAAAACCCTATCGCCGTGCAATCCATGCTTAGCATTCCATCATATAACATCGAAGAAAGCATCCTGCAGGCTAAACGCCTTAAAGCCGCAGGGTGCGATGTCTTGAGGATTGCAATTCCGGATTTAAGCGCAGTGAAATTAATCGGTGAAATTAAAGAAAATGTTGATATCCCGCTGGTTGCCGACATTCATTTCGATTACAAGCTTGCTGTTGAATCCGCCCATGCGGGAATTGACAAAATAAGAATAAACCCAGGGAACATCCCAAAAGATCACATGAAAGAAATTACAAAAGCCTGCCGCGAAAGAAATATTCCTATCAGGGTGGGCATTAATGCGGGTTCGCTCGAAAAATACCTCGTTAAAAACAAAAACCGCGCTGAAGCAATGGTTAAAAGCGCCATGGATAACATAAAAATCCTTGAAAGCTTTGATTTTAACGATATCGTGGTTTCGCTTAAGTCTTCGGATATTAAAATCTGCACGGATGCTTACAGAATCATGGCTGAAAAATGCGATTATCCTCTCCATTTGGGCATAACCGAAACGGGCACCAAACACATGGGCACGGTTAAGTCCGCCATAGGAATCGGCTCGCTTTTGCTTGATGGAATAGGCGACACAATAAGGGTTTCGCTCACAGAAGACCCCACCGAAGAAGTGAAATGCGGCATTGACATTCTTAAATCACTGGGGCTTAGGAAGGGAATAAGCTTTGTTTCCTGCCCAACTTGCGGAAGAACCCGCATAAACCTGATTAAACTCGCAAAAGAGGCTGAAAAAGCCCTTGAAAATAATAAAAGCAACCTCAAAATTGCCATAATGGGCTGCGTGGTTAACGGCCCAGGCGAAGCCAAAGACGCCGACATCGGAATTGCCGGGGCAGACGGCATGGGAGTTATATTCAAAAAAGGCAAGGTTATTAAAACCGTTAAAGAAGAAGATTTGCTCAGCGAGCTGATCTTTGAAGTAAACCAATTAACCCAAAAAGGAATGTATTAAATTGAAAACGACATTTGAAAAGCTCTTTGAAAAGCACATTCATGTTGGTTTAGACAAGTCCATCCTTGGTTCCACCGTTGAATCTTTAAGGGTAGACAAGCTTAAACTGCAACTAACCATTAACCTATCTTCGCCTGAAAAATTGCTCCCTGAAAACATGGAAAAAGCAGAAAGCACCTTGCTTAATTCCCAGCTTGGGTTAAAAGAAATAACCATAAATCAACTTAAGAAAGAAAAGCTCGAAGACCCAAGCCTTCAAAAGTTAATCGAAGATTGCGCCAAGGGCTTCCCTTCGGCTTTAAAGGCTCTTAAAAACTTTTCCGCCGAAATAGTTGATGAAACTGCCAAAATCACTCTTTGCGGCAAAGGCAAAGCCTTGCTTACAATCAAAGGAATTGACAGAAAAATCTCGGAATGCCTCTCAAAAAAATTCGGGAAAGAAATTAAAATAGAATTAATTGAAACCGAAAACAAAAAGGCAAAAGAAGCCATCGCCGACTATGCTCCAGCGCCAAAAGAAAAACCAAAAGAAGAAAAAATTGAAATAGAAACCAAAAAAATAGAAATAAGAAAAAGCGATAGATACACCCCCGAAGTTTGCCTTGAAACCGCAAAAGTGGTTTACGGCAACAAAATTTCGGGGCAAATCACGCCAATTCGAGAAATAGATTCCCAGATGAAATCTGCGATAGTTTGGGGAGACGTTTTTTTCATTGACAACCGAGTAACAAGAGACAATCAAAAAATAATTTGCTCAATTTACATAACCGATTACACAAGCTCGATAATACTAAAAATCATTGAAAGCAAAAACCAGGCTTCTTACATCGAAAAGTTAAAACCCGGCATGACAATCCTGGTAAGAGGCGACCTCTCGGAAGACACCTACGAAAAAGAAATTATTTTAAGGCCAAGAAGCATAAACGTCGTGAGCAAATATGAAATCGCTGACAACGCCCCGAAAAAAAGGGTTGAGCTACACCTTCACACAAATATGTCTTCAATGGATGGCATGACCAGCGCAACTGAACTCATTGAAAGGGCGCATTCTTGGGGCCACAGCGCCATTGCGATAACCGACCACGGCGTGGCTCAGGCTTACCCAGAAGCGATGAACTGCGCGAACAAAATAAATAAATCAAGCGAAAATAAAATAAAAATTCTTTATGGAACCGAAGCCTATTTCGTCAAAGACATGCTTCCAATCGTGACAGGGATAGACGAGCGCATTTTCGAAGATGAATTCATCTGCTTCGACCTTGAAACCACAGGCCTTAACGCAAAGCAAGATATAATAATTGAAATCGGTGCATTTAGAGTTAAAAACAAGGAAATTCTCGATGAATTTTCGCTCTTTGTTGACCCTAAAATGACAATTTCGGAAAAAACAACCGAACTCACGGGCATAACAAACGAAATGCTCACAGGCGCACCTGAGGAAAAAGAAGCGCTCGAAAAGTTCATAGAATTTTGCGGCGAAAACCCGGTTTTGGTCGCTCATAATGCTAATTTTGACGTTTCTTTCATAAAAGCGACCGCTGAAAAATACGGCCTAAACTTCGATTTTACCTACATCGACACCGTTCCTCTGAGCCGAGCACTAATAATGAGCATTAAAAATTACAAACTCGACACAGTAGCAAAATTTTTAAAAATCCCGGAGTTTAACCACCACAGAGCCTGCGACGACGCAAAGGCTTTAGCGCATATTTTCATTGCTTTGATAGACATTGCGGTGAAAGATAAAAACATCACAAATATTTCAGAAATCAACACTGCGCTTTCTTCGACCGACGCCAAAAAAGCTTATTCTTACCACATGATAATCCTCGTGAAAAACCAAACTGGACTTAAAAATCTTTACAAGCTCATTTCTTTTGCGCATCTTAAATATTTTTACAAAAAGCCAAGAATCCCCAAAAGTGAGCTTATTAAATTCAGGGATGGTTTGATAATCGGCAGCGCTTGCGAGGCAGGGGAGCTTTTCAGGGCTATTGTTGCGGGCAGGCCTTGGAACGACCTTTTGGAAATTGCAAAATTTTACGATTACCTCGAGATTCAGCCGCTGGGGAACAATGAATTCATGCTCAGAGAAGGCATGGTTAGTTCCCGCAAAGACCTCGAAGAATTCAACAAAACCGTGATTAAACTCGGCGAGGAACTAAATATTCCGGTCGTTGCCACGTGCGACGTGCACTTCATGGACCCGCACCATGCAGAATACAGGAAAATCCTGCAGGCAGGTCAAGGCTACGACGATGCTGACAATCAAGCGCCGCTTTATTTCAGAACTACCGCCGAAATGCTCGAGGAATTTTCTTATCTTGAAAAAGAAAAAGCTTATGAAATCGTGGTTGAAAACACCAACAAAATCGCCGAAAGCATCGAAGAAATTTCCCCTATTCCTCCCGGAGTTTTCCCGCCGTTTATCGAAAGCGCGCAAGATGAACTGATCAGCATAACAATGACCAGAGCAAAAGAAAAATACGGCGATCCACTGCCCGAAATAGTGGCAAAAAGGCTCGAAAAAGAACTCGGTTCCATCACGAAACATGGCTTTTCGGTGCTTTATATGGTTGCTCAAAAGCTCGTTGCAGACTCCGAAAAACACGGCTACCTGGTTGGTTCAAGAGGTTCCGTAGGTTCTTCATTCGTGGCAACGATCTCCGGCATCTCGGAGGTCAACCCGCTAGTCCCGCACTATTTGTGCCCAAAATGCAAAAACTCGGAATTCATAACCGACGGAAGCTACGGCTCAGGCTTTGACTTACCGCCGAAAAAATGCCCGAAATGCGGCACTAATTACCTCCAAGACGGGCACGATATTCCTTTTGAAACGTTCCTTGGTTTTGACGGCGACAAAACGCCTGATATAGACCTTAACTTCTCGGGCGAATATCAATCAAGAGCCCACAGATACACCGAAACAATCTTCGGTAAAGACAACGTTTTTAAAGCAGGAACAATCGGTACGGTTGCAACCAAAACGGGCATAGGCTTTACCAAAAAATACGCAGAAGAGAGAGGAATAACCCTCAAAAAAGCCGAAATGATGAGGCTTGCAAACGGCTGCACAGGCGTCAAACGCACGACAGGCCAACACCCCGGCGGAATGGTTGTTGTTCCGAAAGGAAAAGAAATTTACGACTTCTGCCCAGTTCAAAGGCCGGCAAACGACCAAAAATCCGACAACATAACCACGCACTTCGACTTCCACGCTATTCACGACACAATCTGTAAGCTCGACGAGCTCGGGCACGATGTCCCGACGATTTACAAATATCTAGAAGATTACACAGGCATCAAAGTGACTGACGTCCCGATGAACGACAAAGAAGTCATTTCGCTTTTCACTTCAACCAAAGCCTTGGGCGTAAAACCCGTCGACATTGACTCCCACACAGGAACATTTTCACTTCCAGAAGTAGGAACAAATTTCGTAAGGCAGATGCTCATAGAATGTAAACCGACCACATTTTCAGACTTACTGCAGATTTCAGGCCTTTCCCACGGAACAGACGTTTGGAATGGCAATGCGCACGATTTAATCAAAAAAGGAATCTGCACGATTTCAGAAGTTATAGGAACGAGAGACAACATAATGGTTTACTTGATGCACAAAGGCATGGACCCGAAAACTGCGTTTAGCATCATGGAAATCGTGAGAAAGGGCAAAGCGACTAAACTTCTGACCCCTGAGCACCTCAAAACGATGCGCGAGCACGGCGTGCCGGAATGGTACATTTCTTCATGCATGAAAATTAAATATATGTTCCCGAAAGCTCACGCTGCGGCTTACATGATAGCAACTTTAAGGCTCGGGTGGTATAAAGTTCACAAACCCGCGGAATATTACGCAGCATATTTCACCGCTCGAGGCGAAGATTTCGACGGTTTGACCGTAATTAAAGGCAGAAGCGCACTGAAGAAAAAAATGGCCGAAATAGCCGCCAAAGGCAAAGAGGCCAGTGCGAAGGAACAAAGTGCTTTTTCGACGTTTCAAATTGTTAACGAAATGCTAGCAAGAGGCGTGGAAATCCTGCCCGTTGACCTTTATAAATCCGATTCATATAAATTTTTAATGGAAGACGGTAAAATAAGGCTTCCTTTCTCGTCGCTCTCAGGAGTAGGCGAATCGGCCGCGCAGAGCCTTGTTGATTCAAGAGCTGAAGGGAAATACATCTCGATTGACGACATTCAGCTCCGCTCAAAAGTAACGAAAGCCGTTATCGAAACTCTTCAAACCGCAGGAGTCCTGAAAGATTTGCCACAAAGTAACCAAATTTCGTTTTTTTAATAGAAAATTGAAAAATTTACCACTTGTATGTCAGAGATTATTTATTTATCATAATTTTATAGAATAAAGGTATTGACATTTTACTTTATTGTGTATATAATCTAGAAATATAATCCAGAACAAAAAATAAAAGAGGGTGGAGTTAATTATGAAAACCGAAAAAATTACCGCAGCGGTTCAAGACGAAACATTCGCAAAAAGCCTTATCGACATGGAATCTCCAGAAGAAGTAAAAAAAGCATTTGCTGCCAAAGACGTTGAAATTTCTTTGGAAGAAGCGAAGGTGATCATTTCTACAATACAAAGAATGATTAAAAACAATTCAACCGAACTTCGCGAAGAAGACCTGAAAGAAATCTCCGGCGGGGGCAACACCTTTAAAATTGCTAGCGCAGTTGCTCTAGGAATAGTTGCAGCTGGAGGAATAGCCGCACTTGGAAAATACGGTTATGACGTGGCTAATGAGCTAGACAGAAACCCAGTTAGCAGAGAAGCCAGCAAATTCGCAAAAAATATGGGAATATCAAAACCAAGCCTTTATCAAAAAGCAGTTAGCGGAGGAGCTGACATCATAGAAAAACTAGCAAAAGACTAAAGCTAAAAGCCAAGAAAGGAGATTAACGAAATGGAAAAAGAAAAAATGATTTCGGAAGCAATGAAAGACGTGGAATTTGCCAAGAAAATAATCGAAATTCAATCGCCTGAAGAAATGCAAAAAGCTTTTGCCAAAAAGGAAATCGAGCTTTCTTTGGAAGAGGCGCAAGCTATAATTTCAACAATTAAAAAACTTGCTAAAAGTGAATCTGGCGAACTTTCAGAAGATGATTTAGAAGGAGTGGCAGGGGGAATAGATTTAGAAAAAATAGAGAAAATCTCGATTGCCACAGCTGCAGCACTAGGCACAATGGTGGCAGCTTTGACTTTAAATGGAGCATACGAACTTTATAAAGAAGAAAATTAAAAAATAATATACTTTAAAAAACAAAAAAGGGGGAGTTACTGCAATGAAAAAAGAAGAAAAAATTACAGAAGCAATGAGAGACATAAAATTCGTTGAAAAAATAATAGACATTAGATCACCTGAAGAAATGCAAAAAGCTTTTGCCACTAAAAAAATTGACCTTTCCTTAGAAGAGGCGCAAGCTGTAATTTCAACAATCAAAAAACTTTCTGAAAGCAAATCTGGTGAGGTTTCTGACGAGGATTTGGAAGAGATATCTGGCGGTGCAACTTCGAGCACTAACTCCATCATTCCTTTTGTGGTAATTGGTGGATTAATGACTGCAATAGTAGTCGGTGATAGCGTCAATAAAGTATATAAAATTTGCGAAATGGCAAAAGAATATAACAAAAAAGGCAGTGATAACCAATATTACAAAGGTTATCGTGACGGCCGTAGCCGGGGATTTTGTGATGGCTACAATTATGCTTACGGTAAACATCGTTAAGATATAAGTTTAATTAGAAAGGAGATTGACGAAATGGTGAAAGAAAAAATGATTTCAGAAGCAATGAAAGACATAAAATTCGTTGAAAAAATAATAGACATTAGATCACCTGAAGAAATGCAAAAAGCTTTTGCCACTAAAGAAATTGACCTTTCCTTAAAAGAGGCGCAAGCTGTAATTTCAACAATCAAAAAACTTTCTGAAAGCAAACCAGGCGAGGTTTCTGACGAAGATTTGGAAGAAATATCTGGTGGTGCAACTTCAAGCACTAACTCCATCATTCCTTTGGTTATAATCGGCGGGTTAGCAGCATCTATGGTGGTTGCAAACACGGTTGATAAAGTATACAGAATCTGCAAAATAGCAAAAGAAATCAAAGATTTAGCCGAACCAAGATATATAGTACTGAGATATTAGAAATAAGGGGGATTTACTACAATGAAAAAAGAAGAAATTTCAGAAGCAATGAAAGACATAAAATTCACCGAGAGCTTAATGGACACACAATCACCCGAGGAAATTAAAAAGGCTTTTAAAGCCAAAGGAATTGACCTTTCTTTGGAAGAATCAGAAGTAGTAATTTCCACGATTAAAAAAATCGCTGAAAGCGAATCAGGCGAACTTTCTGAAGAAGATTTAAAGAAAATCACCGGAGGAGTGCTCGGTGATCAAGAAAGAGACCCAAGAATCGAAAAAATGACGGTAATAGCTGCAGGTGTTGCAATGGGAATGTTTGCCTATGCAACTTTTTCAGGTGCAAAGAATTTATTTTTCAGCGCAAGCGGAAAGATACTAGACGCAATAATAAGAAAAATAAAGAAGTAGGAGGATTTTAAATGGATAAACATCAACTCATGGAAGTTATGAGAGATGAAGATTTTGTAAACGAAATTCTTGACATGCAAACGACCGAAGAAGTTAAAGAAGCTTTTGCAGAAAAAGGCATCGAACTTTCTTTGGAAGAGATTGACATAATTTCTCAAATAATAAATAAAATGGTTGACAAAAACACAACCGAACTTTCTGACGATGACTTAGAAGAAATTTCCGGCGGAACTTTAATAAGCGGTGGAAAAGCTGCTTTTAATAACGTTTCACAAAGCTTTTCAGGCGCTAGCAGCAACACCACAGATTTTGGCGCAGCAGCTGTCTACAGCTCAATGGCTGTGGCTTTGATTGCTACAGGAATTGCCGGAAAAGTAATTTACGATGAAGCCAAAAAAGGCATCAACTGGATTAAAAACGGCGGCAGCTTGAAAGACCAAAAAACTACTACCACCACAACAACGACTACAACAACCACAACTACTACTAAAAAAACGAGTTAAAAAAATCCTCCGGAATAAACCGGAGGGTTATTTATTTTTTAATTTTGATTTTAAATTATTTGGCTCTGAAGCTGTTAAAAGCATCCATAAAGCTTTTTACACTTCTATATTCTTCGCCATTAAATTCTATAACAAGCTTCTTATTATCGCAACCGTGGAAAGCACCTTCGCCTATGTTTTGAACAGAAGTAGGAATATTAATTCTTTCTAGCCTTTTGCAATTTTCGAAAGTGTCAGTTTTTATTTCTACAACAGAATCAGGGATAACAACCTCTCTTAAACGAACGCAATCACTGAAAACATAGTTTTCTATAACTCTAAGAGACCTCGGAAGAACAATTTTACTTAAAAATTTACATCCTTTAAAAGCATTTTCTCCGATACTTTCAACGGAATCTGGAATATTAATATTTCTCAAATTAACGCACGATTCAAAAGTCCTCGGACCTATATATCTAACTTCATTACCATTAATTGTAACATTTTTCAAATTTTTGCATGATGTAAAAGCAGATCCTCCTATTTCTTCAACCGACTTAGGTATTATAATATTTTCCAAAGCAGGGCACCTGCAAAATGCAGCCATACCTAAAATTTTAACAGAATCAGGAATTACAACGTTTGCTAATAATTTGCATCTTGCAAAAGCTTGTGTTCCTATGATTTCTACAGAATCAGGAATAGTAACATTAGTTAAAGAATTGCAATCACAAAAAGTAAGGCTTTTTATCTCTTTAACAGTATTAGGAATAACCACATTATTTAACCTATGGCAGTTCCCGAAGGCACCATACCCAATTTCAGAAACTGAATTAGGAATATTAATTTTTTCTAATGATCTGCATTCTGCAAAAGCTTGTATTCCTATGGTTTTCACAGAATCTGGAATAGTAACATTAGTTAAAGAATGGCAATCACGAAAAGTGATGTCTTTTATTTTTTTAACAGAATTAGGAATAACCACATTATTTAACCTCCGGCAATCCTCGAAGGCACCCGCTCCAATTTCAGAAACAGTATCAGGAATATTAATTTTTTCTAAAGAACGGCAATTTTGAAAAGAGCATGTTCCTATCATTGATAAAGAAGGATTAGTAAAGTTAACATTCTTTAAAACATGACAACTTTGAAAAGCAAACTCTCCTATATCTTGAACAGTAGGAGGGATCGTAACGCTCTCTAAACCAGTGCAACCAGAGAAGGCACCATCGTTTATACTTTCCAAAATTTCAGGGAAACAAAAGCTTTTTAATGCTCTATAATCTTTTTTACTTATAGAATTAGGCATATTAGGCGGGAAAATTAATCCACATGAACTTATAAGGTCGTTATATTTTTTAATAGTTAAGTCGAGTGATTCACATGGAATAGGGGCAAATTTGAATATTATTTTTTCATTTCTTGGTGAAGTATAAGAAAGTGTTAAACCCAGAGCGGGGTTTTCACCATTCATTGTTATTTCATGTAGCCAATTTTCTTCGATAATATTATTTGCTGATAAAACTTGTTTAAATCTAACCGTGTTGAAGGACCCTGGAAAATAAATTATTGTTTTAATTTCTTGATCAGGGAATGTCAAAGGGAACTTCTCGCTATGGGGGTAAACATGTAAAGTTTGTATATTAGGGAACATTTTAGGGTTGTATCTCACAGGGTTATAATAATATCTATCTGTAATAGGCCTAAATTTTTTAGCAACACTTGATAAATTAATAAGGTCTTTAGGATTACTAAAATACTTTCCTACAACCATCATATTAGCTATATCAATTCTTCTCCCATCCCTTACAGGGTTAACGTCCCTTCTTTGCAAATTTAGGTTTGCAGGTTCGGTTGACGAACCAAAAGCTGCGGGAACTGCTAAAAGTGCTCCCATAGCTGAAAAAACCATTACAGCTGCTTTTTTTATAACCTTTTTCATTAAAAAATCTCCTCCATTTTCATTTATTAAAATCAAAAAGCACGAAAAAAATCCACCTCCGGCTTCAAACCAACCGGAGGACTACTCATTATTTCATGCTAAGGTTTAAATTAAAACTTTCTAAAAGGTAATACCCAAAACTTACTGTCTATTATACCAAAACGCTTTAAAAAACTATTGTATTTCGTCATGTCACTAAAATTACCGTAATCAACCCTTTTTTTGCCTTCAGAAGTTATAGTCACTTCAGGCCTTTTTGGGCGAAACTGAAATACTATTTGTTTGCCCGATGGTGAAGTGCACACATAATTTACGCCAGAAAAAGCATCATTTTCTTTAGCAAATTCTGCTTCAAAACTCCATTTTTCTCCTTTGCTAGCAAAGTTAAGCCTCAAAACTTTGTTTGCATCTTCCCAGGTGAAACTTCCTGGCAAATAAACTATTTTTTCGATCTCTTTATCAACGACCTCAAATGGGCAAGCCAGTAAATCAGAACTCAATTCTTCATTTCTTCCCTCAGCTTCAGGGAACACTAGAGGCTCGTCGCCCTTGTCGCATTCAACATGGCGGGTTACCACATTAGGCGTAACTTTCCTATCGAAAGGTTTAACTGGGCTGTATTTGAACATTTCATGAACTTCTTTATATTTTTTATTAACCATTGAAAGATTTGCAAGATCTTCAGGTCTTTCAAAATATTTTGAAGCAACCATAATGTTGAAACGGTCAAGGTGACCTCTTTCATTTTTCTTGCAAGATTTGCCCATTGAGCTATAATCCGAAGGTTCTTTGTTAGTTGAGCAAAATGCTGACGGCACTGCAAAAAGAATTTCAACCACCGAAAAAGCTACTGCTGCAGACTTTTTAATAAACTCTTTCACTTAAACACTCCTTACTTTTTACATTGTATACTATATATTTTAACGCTGAATTTTACGTTTGTCAACCCATTTGTAAACTGTATTTAATTTTTTTTTAAAAATTTGTCAGAAACCGAAAAATGGCCTTGGTTTTTAAACCAAAGCCTGATTTTCACTGTTTAATTCATTTTTCTTCCCAATCAAATTCGCGCGAATATTCTTTAGTTTCCGAGTTTCTCACAACGCTTGATTTATTTTTCTCCAAAAGCTGCATTAGTGCATAAAGGTCCACCCAAATTTCATGGTCGGATTCTTTTTGAGATTCATCAAAAACGAGCTCAAGGCCAATGTGGAGGTGGCTTTGCTCAATGTTGTTAACATTCTCTTTCTTGCTGTAACCCGTCCTGCCAACATAGCCTATCACGTCCCCGGCTTTAACGATGTCGCCTTCTTTTAAATTCGATTTAAAAGGCCTGTTTTGCCTCAAGTGCGCATAATAATAATATCTTCTATTATCAAAGCTTCTTATGCCAATTCTCCACCCGCCGTATTGGTTCCAGCCCATGATTTCAACCCTACCGGATTCAACCGCAATGACCGGAGTGCCTATGGCGCACATCATGTCATGACCAAGGTGCGGCCTTGCGTATCCATAAGACCGTGAGGCACCAAAGTCATCATAGTGCGAAAAAGGGAAGGTTTTGGCAATTGGCGAGAAGCATTTAAGGCCGTAGGCTTCCTCCCAAACGGGTTCTTCGCTGTTTTTTGGTTTCTTTTGAACTTTGTAATCGCCCAAGAAGCCCTTTAAAACAGCCTCATAGGCTTCGAAATAATATCCATACGTTTTCATTGCTTTTGTTATTTCGTTCATTTTTTCGCCATTTTTAAGCCTTTTAACCACATCATCCATGTCAGATGATTTATATTTTTTGAAGTCCCCGCCGTATTTCGAACCTAAGTAAGCAAGGATTTCAATCCAATTTAGTTTAATCTCTTCGCTATGAGATTTTATATCCTCATGCATTGCCTTTTCTAGCGCTTCATGCGTCGGATTAAACTCAACGTATTTTATGAATTTTTTGTTTTCTTCAGCGCGCACTGAAAACCCGCCACTGCCTAGAACGAAAGCCCCCGCTCCAAAAATAGTTAAAAAAGCCAAACCGAAAAGCAAATATCTTCTTTTAAGCCTAAGTACAAACAAAAATCACACCTCACATAATGCGTCTAAAATCAATTATATTTGCCAAGCGCCGCAAAAATGCAAGATTAAACAAAAAAATGCCTGCACCAAAGTGCAGGTTTGATTATTCAGCTTCAATAGCATCAACAGGGCAAACGTCTCTTGCTTCCAAAACTTTGTCTTCAAGGCCAGCTTCAACAGATTCCGAAATAGCCTCGGATTTATCCTCGCTGTTATACTTAAAAGCTTCCGGGCAAATGTCAATGCACATTCCGCAGCCAATGCAGCTTTCTTGGTTTACGCAAACTTTCATGCGTTAATTCCTCCTAAAATTTAATTTGAAAAGTATTATACTACAAAACTAAATCAGTATCAATCAATTCCTTTCCTCTAAATTACATTTACTCAAATAATTTTCTCATGTAAACTATATAATATGAATAATCCTCAAGAAATATACAACAATATAGTTATGTTAAAATTATAAGAGGAGGGAACAAATTTGAAATCAACAGGAATAGTCAGAAGAATTGATGACCTGGGCAGAATTGTAATTCCAAAAGAGATAAGAAGAACACTTCGAATCAGAGAAGGTGACCCGCTGGAAATTTACACTGATAATACAGGAAATATTATATTCAAAAAATATTCTTTCATAAAGGAAATTTCTCCGTTTGCTGCAAGATACGCCGATGTTCTCGCTAGAAAAGTCAACATGCCGGTAATAGTATCCGATTGCGACCACATAGTTGCTGTTTCAGGCGCACCAAAACGAGAATTTTCAGAAAGAAGAATAACCTCTTTCGTCGAAGATTTAATGCAAGACAGAACAAACTACTCTTCTTTTAAAACTCCAACCGAAAAATTCTTGCCAGTTGAAGGTCTCGAAAACGAGGCTTTATGTGCATTTCCAATAATTTGTGCAGGCGACGTAATCGGAAGTGTCTGTGTTTTAAAAACCAGCAAAACAAGCCTAACCGATGCAGAAAAAGCCGCAAAAATAAATTTAGCCGAGATAACCACTCAGCTTCTCGGCAAACAACTTGAAGATTAATTTTCTATAAGGCTCTGGCCCGTCATTTCGGCGGGCTTTTTTATTTTCAAAATTTCAAGCAGGGTAGGAGCAATATCGCAAAGGCTACCTGAACTTTTCAATTTACAGTCAAAGCCGTCAATCACAAAGGGCACTTTGCTCGTCGTGTGTGCGGTGAAAACTTCGCAATTTTCGCCTATCATTTTTTCGGCATTACCGTGATCGGCAGTAATGACAGTCACTCCGCCGGATTTTCTAACAAGCTCACAAACCCTCCCGATGCACTCGTCAACTTTTTCAACAGCTTGAGTAGCAGCGCCAAAATTACCCGTGTGGCCAACCATGTCTGGGTTGGCGTAGTTAATGAAAATAACGTCATACTTCCCGGAATTTATTGCTTCCAAAACCGACGTTGTAACTTCCTCAGCGCTCATTTCAGGCGCCAAATCATAGGTTTTAACCTTCGGCGAATTTACAATCATTCTGCTTTCATTTTCAAAAGGTTTCTCGGCCCCGGCATTCAAAAAGAACGTAACATGCGCATATTTTTCCGTTTCGGCGATTCTCAGCTGCTTAAGACCGCTCTTCGAAAGATACTCACCGATCGTGTTTTTAACTTCCCTGGGGCTGAAAATACACGGCACGCCCTCTTCATACCTAGTGAAGCCAAAATATTTAACCATGCCCGTTTTCAAAAACATTTCGCTTATTTGCCGCGCCCTGTCAGTGCGGAAATTAAAGCAAATTACCGCATCATTCTTGCTCATGGGCGCATAGCCGCTTTTCACCGCAGGAACAATAAACTCATCGGTCAATCCCGCATCGTAGCTAGCTTTTATGTAATCTTGAGCGCTTTCAAAATTAGCTCCTTTAGCATTAGCCATAGCCTCGAAAGCCTGGGTGGTTCTTTCAAGGCGCTTGTCTCTATCCATGGCGTAAAATCTACCGCAAATAGTTTAAATTTCGCCCGTGCCAAGCTCTTTTGCAAGGTTTTCAACAGCAGAAATATATGAACCCGCAGATTTAACCCCGGTGTCTCTTCCGTCGGTCCAAGCATGAATGAAAACGTTTTTAATTTTAAGCTTGCGGGCCATTTTCAAAAGGGCAAAAAGATGATTAATGCTACTGTGAACGCCGCCGTCGGAAACAAGACCCATCAAATGAAGGTTCGAACCATTTTTTGAAACCTCGCTCATAATTCCCGCGAGATTTTCGTTTTTAAAAAAGCTCCCGTCTGAAATGCACTTGTCAATAAATGTCAAATCTTGGTAAACGACCCTGCCTGCGCCAATGTTCATATGCCCGACTTCAGAATTTCCCATCTGGCCTTCAGGCAACCCAACGAAAAGCCCCGAAGCCTCCAGTTCAGTATAAGGGCACGAAGAAAAAATCTTATCTAAATTAGGCGTTTTCGCGCTAAAAACAGCATTCCCAACGGTTTCTTTTCTCATCCCAAAGCCATCCATTATTGCAAGAACAACAGGTTTAAAACTCATAAAGATTCCACCTTACAAACGAAAATTTACTATCTTTTTAAATTTCTCAGCGTCAAGCGAAGCCCCGCCAATCAAGCCACCATCAATATTTTCCATGGCGAAAAAGTCTTTTGCGTTTTTCTCATTAACCGAACCGCCATAAAGAATTTTAACCTCTAAAGCCGCTTCATTTCCGAACTTTTCAGAAATAAAATTCCTGATAAACCCGCACATTTTCGAGGCCTCGGCAGGGGAGGCGACCTTGCCCGTTCCAATGGCCCAAATCGGCTCATAGGCAACTGAAATATTCTTAATCTCGTTTTTATTTATATTTCCAAAGCAGTCTTCAAGCTGCGATTTAACAAACTCTTCAGCCAGGCCTTTTTCTTTTGTTTCCAAGCTTTCGCCAACGCAAACGATAGGTCTAAGGCCATTTTTCAAAGCCGCCAAAATCTTTTTATTTATCATTTCGCCGGTTTCAAAAAAGTATTCTCTTCTTTCGCTGTGGCCTAAAATGACGTATCTAACCCCTGCATCTTTAAGCATCGGAGCTGAAACTTCGCCCGTGAATGCACCGCTTTCTTCCCAAAAGCAATTTTGCGCACCAATGCTAAAACCACATTTTTCAGCAAAGGGCTTAAGAGCTAAAATCGAAATAAAGGGCGGGCAAATGGCCACTTCATCTTCAGTTTTCGCAAAATTCTCATCCAGGCTTTCAGCAAAATCAAAAGTTTCAGAAATATTTTTGTTCATCTTCCAGTTGGCAACTATAAGTTTTTTCTTCAAAACACTCACTCCAAAGTTTTATTTAATGCGCAAGCTTAAAAACAATTCAAAGCCACCGGTTTTCGGTGACCTTGAAAAAAATTATTGTTCTTCCTCTTTAGTTTCTGTTTCTTCTTTTTCATCAGGTTCTTCATGCGGCACGCAAGCAGTAGCAACAACTTTGAAATCGTTTGAAACTTTCATCAAAACTACTCCTTTTGAAGGCCTGAGGCATTTTCTTATGCTGCTTCCTTCAATCCTGATGATAACGCCGTTATCGGAAATAAGAATAACGTCATCATCTTCGCCAACGGTGTTAATCGAAGCAACATCACCGTATTTTTCGGTGTAATAGTTAAGAATTCCTTTGCCGCTTCTTGACTGAATTTTGTAATCATCTGGGCTTGAAAGTCTTCCGAAACCTGTTTCAGAAACGGTGAGAATATTTTTATCTTCGTCAACAACTATCATTCCCACAACGCTGTCATTTTCGCCGAGTCTAACGGCTCTAACGCCTCTTGCGCTTCTTCCAACGGCTCTGATATCAGTTTCAAGGAACCTTATGCATTTGCCTTTTTTGGTTGCAACGAGTAGGTTCTTTGTTCCGTCAGTCAAGCGCACCCAAGAAAGCTCGTCACCTTCATCGAGGTCAAGCGCAACCAAACCGCCTTTTCTTGAGCTGTCGAAAGACGTGAGAGAAGTCCTCTTAATAACGCCGTTTTTGGTTATCATAACAAGATATTTATCCTCTTCGAACTTTGTTACTTTTATCATCGAAGTTACTTTTTCATCCGAAGAAATCGGCAGGATATTAGCCACATTAGTGCCTTTTGAAGTTCTTGAACCCTCTGGGATTTCATAGCATTTAACCCTGTAAACTTTACCGCGGTTGGTGAAGAACAGAATGTAATCATGGCTGTTGATAATAAACAGCTCGCTGACTGTGTCTTCGTCGCGCCTTGTCATGCCTGAAACTCCTCTTCCGCCACGGCGTTGCAAACGGTAGCTTTCGAGGCTTTGCCTTTTAACGTAGCCAAAGTGGGTGAGGGTTAAAGCGCAGTCTTCTTTTGGGATTAAATCTTCAATGTCAACTTCCCCGCTAACATTCAAAATTTCAGTTCTTCTTTCATCACCAAATTGCTTTTTAACGTCAAGAGCTTCGGTTTTAATAATGTCTCTTACTCTTGATTCATGCGAAAGAATGTCGTTGTAATCGGCAATTTTGATTTCAAGCTCTTTGAGTTCATCTTCAATTTTGTGTCTTTCAAGACCTGTGAGCCTTCCGAGAGGCATCTGAACAATCGCTTGAGTTTGAATTTCGTCAAGGCCAAATCTTTCTGAGAGTTTTTCGCGGCCTTCTTGAACTGATTTCGCAGCTTTCAAAATAGCGATAACTTCATCAATGAAATCAAGCGCAGTTTTAAGGCCTTCCAGAATATGAGCGCGCTCTTTTGCCTTTCTGAGCTCGAAAAGTGTTCTCCTTGTGACCACTTGAATCTGGAAGTTAATGTAATGCTCCAAAACTTCTTTCAAAGTCAAAACTTTCGGCTCACCGTTAACAATTGCAAGCATTATAACGCCAAACGTGGTTTGAAGCTGGGAATATGAAAAAAGTTTGTTAAGAACGATTTGTGGTGAAGCATCTTTTTTAAGGTCAATTTCAATGTGCATTCCTTTTCTGTCGGAATGGTCTTCAATCCTTGAAATTCCTTCGATTCTTTTCTCTTTGACCATGTCTGCGATGTTCTCAATCAGCCTAGCTTTGTTAACTTGGTAGGGAAGCTCGGTAACGATTATTTTGAAACGTGAATTTTTGTCTTCAACTATTTCTGTTTTTGCACGAACCGTAATTTTTCCTCTTCCGGTTGCATAAGCTGCTCTGATTCCCGCTTTGCCCATGATAATGCCGCCGGTTGGGAAGTCCGGGCCTTTGATGTAAGCCAAAAGGTCGGCAAGCTCTGCTTCAGGGTTATCAATCAAGTAGCACATTGCGTCAATAACTTCGCACATATTGTGCGGAGGAATATTAGTCGCCATTCCAACTGCAATTCCCGTTGAACCATTCACAAGAAGGTTCGGGAAACGCGACGGAAGAACCGTTGGCTCTTTTAACCTGTCGTCGTAGTTCGGAACAAAATCAACCGTTTCTTTGTCTATATCCGAAAGCATTTTAACAGCGATTTTTCCCATCCTAGACTCCGTATATCTGTATGCAGCAGGCGGGTCGCCGTCTATGGAGCCGAAGTTTCCGTGGCCATCAACGAGCATATATCTCATCGAGTAATCTTGCGCAAGACGCACCAAAGCGTCATAAACCGAAGCATCGCCGTGCGGATGATATCTACCAAGAACCGCACCAACAACGTTTGCGCATTTTCTGTAAGGCTTATTCGGCCCTAAATTATCTTCAAAAAGCGCATAAAGAATCCTTCTGTGAACAGGCTTGAGGCCGTCTCTAACGTCAGGAAGCGCCCTTGCAACTATTACAGACATAGAATAATCCAAAAAGGATTTTTTCATTTCTTTTTCGAGGTCTACATCTATAATTTTTGAAGACTTTATATCGTCTGTTTGATTATCCATTTAGTACTCTCCTAAAATCGCTTGTGCAAGCCGCAAAGCCGCACGAAAGCTAAATTTTTGTGCTAACTAAACTCGGTTGCAACCCGAAAGTATCATCGCCTCGATTTCCGGGCGAACATCAGGGTGGGCCGCTCTCAAAGGGATGATAATTCCTCTCTGGCCGGGTTTAGAAACGATTATTAAATCGTCGCGTTCTTCGCATTTGTAGGTCCCGTCAAGATGTATAACACTTTTTCTGTGTTCGGTTTCAATTTCAAGGCGACTGGGGAATATATCCACCGTGAAATGCCTATCTTTCAATAATTTTTTAGAATAAAATCTCAAATTTACAAATGACACAAGCTGAATCATGACAAGCGCAAAAAATGGTACACCAGCCATAAAAACGTAATATGAAGAACCGCTGATTGCAGCCATCAAACTGAGAATTAGCAAGAAGACCAGCTGAACGATCACATATTTTATGCGAATTTTCTTTTGTTCTCTGTAAACCTCATTGTGACGAATGAATTTCTCAACATCTTTTTTCATCAAATCATACTTAATTTTAATCCCTGTAGCACTTTCTTTGTACTCCTCAGGGTTTTCATCAGCAACAACTTCAGCTTCATTTTCGCACCCTTGATATTCGTCGTCATCATCTTCGAAATCGCTGTCAGATAACGAAAAATCATCGTTACTTTCTTCCAAGCCGTTTACTTTTTCTTCAAAATCACTTTTTCCCCAGCCCCCAGGCTTAGGACTCGAATCATTATCCATTTTTCCTCCTAAAAATCATTTAAATTTGTTTTATTATACATCTTGATTAAATAAAACTCAATATCTAACACATATTTATATCATAAATATGAAATTACACATCCAAATTTTGAACATATTTGGCATTTTGCTCTATGAACTCGCGCCTCGGCTCAACTTTGTCACCCATCAAAATAGTGAAGGTTTCATCAGCTGCAGCCGCATCTTCCAGCGAAACTCTGAGCATAATCCTGGTGTCAGGGTTCATGGTTGTTTCCCAAAGTTGCTCGGCGTCCATTTCACCAAGACCTTTGTACCTTTGAATTTCCGTTCCGCCGCCAAGCTCCGCAATTTTTTGGTCTCTTTCAGCGTCAGAATAAGCGTAATAATGAACTTTATTTTTGGTTATTCTGTAAAGCGGCGGCTGAGCAATGTAAATATGGCCTTGCTCGATAACCGGCCTCATGAAGCGGAAGAAGAAGGTCAAAAGAAGCGTTCTAATGTGCGAACCGTCAACGTCAGCATCCGCCATGATGATTACTTTGTCGTATCTTATTTTTGAAATGTCAAAATCTTCGCCGATTCCGCAGCCAAGAGCCGTGATTACAGGCATTAATTTGTCGTTACCATAAACTTTGTCAAGCCTTGATTTTTCAACGTTGAGCATCTTACCCCAAAGCGGCAAAATAGCCTGGAATCTTCTGTCTCTTCCGCATTTTGCGGAGCCTCCTGCAGAATCTCCTTCCACGATGTAAATCTCAGTTTCAGAAGCGTCTTTTGATTGGCAATCGGCGAGTTTCCCCGGCAAAGAGCTCGATTCCATTGCGGTTTTGCGCCTTACCAAATCTCTGGCTTTTTTCGCTGCTTCTCTTGCCCTTGAAGCTGAAAGCGCTTTCTCAACGATGGCTTTTGCAGTTGCAGGGTTTTCTTCGAGGTAAACCGCAAACTTATCGCTTATTAAACCGTCGATGAAACCTCTGATTTCAGTGTTTCCAAGCCTTGTTTTGGTTTGGCCCTCAAACTGAGCATTCCTTACTTTAACACTTATTATTGCCGTTAAGCCTTCGCGAACATCATCGCCGGAGAATTTTTTGTCGTTATCTTTAAGCAAATTGTATTTCTTTGCATATTCGTTAATAACTTTAGTGATTGCGCGCTTGAAGCCATCTTCGTGGGTTCCGCCGTCGACAGTGTGAATATTATTCGCAAACGAAAGAATCAAACTGTTGTAGCTGTCGTTATACTGGAAGGCAACCTCACCGCTTGAAGTTCCGTCAGGGAGAGTTCCCGAAAAGTCAATTATGTCATCGTGAATTCCCGAAAGACCTCTTTTTTTGTGAATATATTCAACGAAACTTTTTATTCCGCCCTCATATGAAAAAACGTCTTCTCTAGGGTCTTCGGCGTCTCTTGAATCCGTGAGAATTATTTTAACTCCTGCATTCAAAAATGCCTGTTCACGTATCCTTGCTTGCAAAACTTCATATTCATAATGGTCTGATTCTTTGAAAATTTCAGGGTCGGCTTTGAACGTAATTCTGGTTCCGCGCTCAGTTGTGTCGCCAACTATTTCGAGCTCGCTTTTTGGAATTCCACGTTCAAATTTTTGCTTGTAAATGTGGCTTCCGTCGCAAACTTCAACTTCAAGCCAAGTTGAAAGCGCATTAACAACCGAAGCGCCTACTCCGTGAAGACCGCCCGAAACTTTGTATCCGCTTCCGCCGAATTTTCCTCCTGCGTGAAGGACCGTGAAAACAACCGTAACCGCCGGAATACCTGCAGTTGGGTGAATTCCAACAGGGATGCCACGGCCGTTATCAGTAACGCGGATGATATCCCCAGGGAGGATTTCAACTTTAATTTCGCTGCAATAACCTGCCAGGGCTTCGTCGATGGCGTTATCGACTATTTCATAAACCAAATGATGGAGTCCTCTCGGGCCGGTAGTTCCTATATACATACCCGGTCTTTTTCTAACGGCTTCTAACCCTTCGAGAACTTGAATCTCTCCGGCACCATATTCTTCGAGATCTAAATTGTTAGTATCCAAAATAAAACTCCTTTATAAAAAATTTAATCGCTGAAAATTTCTTCTTTTGAAACTTCAGTAGTCACTTGCTCTTTTTTGGGTTTCTCGGTTTGTTTTTTCTTTTTGCCTTGAGTTTTCATGGGTCTTAAAAGCATAAGAAGCGGGGAAATAAAATAAAACGCTCCGAACACTGAGATTATAAAAATAAGGCCCAGCAGGCAAAACTTGCATCCAAGGAACATTACTAAAATGAATACAATAAGCGACATCAGCTCTACTGCTCCAAGGAGCTTAAAGATAAGCGGTTCGAGAGTAACTTCTGATTTTCTTTTGCAGCAAGAACACTTAAATTTGCTGCGGTTTCTTGCCGTAAGAGCTTCAACATAAAAAAGCTTAGTACCGCAATAGGGGCAATGGGGCAATTGAAAATTTGAAGACATATACCGTTCACCTCCAAAATTAACTTTTATTCCAAAGCTTTTACTGCACTTCGTTTAAAAAGAGTAGAAGTTAAAAGCGGGCTTAAAAAAACCTTTTCTGAGTATTCGCCGCTTTCGCAGCAAACAACGCATGATTTAGGTAAATCTTGAGTTACACTGATGATTTTACCACTTTTCTCAGCATTTGACAAATAGTCCCTGTTAACTTTGAAAACCGTTATCTTGTCAACGTCGAATATCCCCACGATTTCGTTTTCACTCACAACCGCATCTCCGCCAATGTGAAGGTAAGAATTCTTGCTGTTTTTAGCCATTTTCAAGCCCTCCGTTTTTGATGTGAAAAACGCTTGCACTACCGAAATATTTAATCAAATCTTTGTCGCACCCAGTTATGAATGTTTGGCCGTTTCCGAGCCTACTCATAACGTATTTTTGGCGGTATTCATCAAGTTCACTCATAACATCATCAAGCAAAATCACAGGTGGCTCACAGATGCTTTCTTCAAGCACTGAAGCCTCAGCTATTTTAAGAGCCAAAACCGCAGAGCGCTGCTGCCCTTGCGAACCGAAGTGCTTAATGCTTTTGCCACCAAGCAAAATTTCAAGGTCATCTTTGTGAGGCCCAGCAGTTGTGAAACCTTGCTTTAAATCTGAGCTTTTTGAATCTTTAAGCCGAGTTAAAAAACTTTCTTCCAAGGCTTTTTCATCATCAAGCAAAGCTTCATTCTTGCAAACCGTTGAAACATAGTCTAACCCTAGGGTTTCTTTGCCTTTTGAGATTTCAAAATAAGAATTTTCAGCTTCGATTTTAAGCTTCGAAAGATAGTTTATTCTCATTTTGATTATTTTCGCTCCAAAGGAAGCAAGTTTTGAATCCCAAATTTCGAGTGAAGGTTCGCTGAAAATTTGCTTTTTAATCATCAGTCTTAAAAGTGCATTTCTTTGCTTCAGGCTTTGGCTATAACCTATCATTAGCTTTGTGAAAGAAGGCTCCAGCTGGCAAATTGCAGCATCAAGGAATTTCCTTCGGTTATCAGGGCCATCTTTTATGAGCGAAAGATGAAGTGGCGTAAAAAGAACCGTCCTGAATTTGCCAATCATCTCGGTAGGGTATTTTTTAGCAATCCCGTTTAAAAAGATTTTTCTATTACCTTCGGCAAAATTTACGGAAATTTTTTGCTCTCTTTTTTCAAGAAAAAAACTGCCGTCAAGCTTAGCACTGCTTTCACCGAATTTTATAAGGTCGGCGTCTTTTGTTTTCCTGAATGACCTTGCCCCGGTGAACATCCAAATTGCTTCAAGAAGGTTGGTTTTACCTTGGGCGTTTTGGCCATAGATGTAGTTCACTTTATCGTCGAAATCAAAAGAATTTCCGCTTAAATTCCTGTAATTTTTGATGTCTAATTTCGAAATTTTCATTAAAGCGTCACCGTGTTTATTATATCACATTTGTTTTTGTTTTTGCACATATCTGATTATTCTGATTTAACCCTCACCGGCAACACCAGAAATAAAAACGAGTTTCCTTGCTGAGGGACGATCTTTATTGGGCTTAAAGGTCCGCTTACTTGAATTTCTATTTCGTCGCAATCCGTATTTTTAAGTGCATCGAGCATATATTTGTTATTAAATGCCGTTTCTATATCCTCAGAAATGTCGCTTGTGCAGGCGATTTCATCGCTTGATTTACCGACTAAGGTTGTGCAAGAAAGATGAGTTGAATTCTTTGAAAAATTGCATCTCACAGGACTTTTTAGTCTGTCAGTTATGAGGAGCGAAACTCTTTCAATGCTGTCGACTAAATCTATTGTTGAAATCTTTATTTTTGAGCTAGCAGTTTGCGGAACAGCGGCTTTATAATCAAGGAATTCTCCTTCAAGAAGCCTTGAAATAATGGTGTATTCGCCAATGTAAAAGGCAATGTGCCTCATGCCGGTTGATATTTCTATGGTTTCGCTGTCTTCAGCGCTTTGCGGAAGAAGCCTTAAAACTTCTTTAAGCGTTTTCCCTGGAACTACGAATTTGAACTCTAAGTCTGAGTCAATAGGCTCTTTTCTTATTGCTAACCTGTAGCCATCTACTGAAACTAAAGTTAAGGTTTTGCCTTTAACATCAAATAATGTTCCTGTGTGAACTGGTTTAGAATCAGTGTCTGCTACCGCAAAAATAGTTTGTTTTATCATGCTCCTTAAGGTGTTTATTGGTATTCTCAGGCTTTCTTTACCTGATATTTCTGGTAGAGTGGGGAATTCTTTTGCGTCTATTCCTATTAGTTCAAAATGGCTTTGTCCGCCTGAAATTTTTACAAGCAAGTTTTCGCTTACTTCAATTTCAACCATGTCTGAAGGGAGCTTTTTTATAATTTCAGTTAAAAGGTGACCGCTAATCACAATTTGGCCTTCCTTTTCCGTGGTAGCTTGCAAAGAAGTTGTGATTCCCATTTCGGTGTTGTATCCACAAAGTTTTATAGTTCCTTCTTTGCAAGTTATTAGAACTCCTTCAAGTGCTGCAATGGGTGATCTTTGTGCAACAGCTTTTTGAACACTAGTAAGTGAATTCGCAAGTTGAAGTTTTCCACATTTAAATTTCATTGAATCAATCCTTTTTTGAAAGTTTTTCAGCCCGAGTTTTCTACATAATATATTTATTTAGTAGTAGTAGTAGGGGCTGTGGAAAAGTTGAACTTAGTTAAATATGCCGAATACAGCTTGTTTTAGGTGTTAATTTCTCGTGTTGAAATATTGTTGACAGTTTGTGAGAAAATGTGGACAACTTTTTCATTTTCACAAAATTGTTGAAAACTTTGTGTTGAATGTTGAAAAGTTGTTGAGAAAATTTTAACTGTAAAAATCCTAAGTTCGGCAAGGGGGTTAAGCGCCTTTTATCAGCTATCTCTTATATTTTTTATTATGTCTTCAACCATAGCCTTTGTTTTTTGGTCTTTTGTGAGGTTTTTCTCAACTTGTTGAAGAGCATAAACGATTGTAGAGTGGTCTCTTCCGCCAAAATGATCGCCGATAGTAACGAGCGGAAGCTGGGTGATTTCTCTTACGATATACATTGAAATTTGGCGTGCATTTGAGATTGAAGCTGATCTTTTTGAAGATTTGATATCTTGCGGTGAAACTCCGAGTGTTCTTGCGACTTCGTTTATTATTTTTTCAATGGTTATCGGAGGTGGCTGGTCGTTATTAAGTATATCTGAAATAGCCATTTGAGCTGTTTGAATGCCCATTGGTTCTCCGCCGAGAAGGTGGTGAGCTTTAATTTTTTTAACTGCTCCTTCGAGTTGGCGAATGTTAGTTTTGAGCTTTTTAGCTATGTATTCGCAAACTTCGTTTGGAAGTTTTATTTGAAGAAGCTCTGCTTTGCGCTTGATTATTGCGATTCTTGTTTCGAAATCAGGCGGCTGAATATCAGCTATCAAGCCCCATTCAAAGCGGGTTCTGAGCCTATCTTCAAGGGTTTGGATTTCTTTCGGGGGCCTGTCCGACGTTAAAACTATTTGCTTTTTAGCTTCATAAAGCGAGTTGAAAGTGTGGAAAAATTCTTCCTGAGTGGAGTCTTTTCCTGCGATGAACTGAATATCATCGACTAAAAGAACGTCGGCTTCTCTGTATTTTTGATGAAATTCAGTCATGGAGTTATTTCTGATTGAATCAATCAGCTGGTTTGTGAAGTCGTCGCCTTTGATGTAAAGGCACACTTTGCTTGAATTTGATTTTTTAACATCATTTGCGATTGCATAAAGAAGATGCGTTTTGCCAAGACCTGAGTTTCCATAAATGAAAAGAGGGTTGTAGGCTCCTGCTGGGTTTGCGGCAACTGCCAAAGCTGCAGCGTGAGCAAATTTGTTTGAAGAGCCAACTATGTATGTGTCGAAAGTAAACTCATACCTTGAGTCTATTGCCAGGTTTTGGTCGCTTTTTTTGTTTGGGTCTTTGAGTTCTTCGGGGATTATAAAACAAATGTCTATTCCCGAACCAAAAATTTCCGAAAATGCACTGTTGATAAGCCCAAGATAGCATTTAGTCAGCGTTTGCCTGTGGAATTCGTTTGGCGCCATTAAAACTGCTTTGCCTTTTTCAAAGTCAAGTTCAACGGGCTCTATTCTATCAATCCATGTCTTGTATGCGACGCCGGTTATTTTGGTTTTGCAGAACTCGCATATAAGGTCCCATGCTTCATTGAAAGAGTTCATAAAAAATTATATCCTCCGAACTTTTAAAATTTTTTCTTGGAATTTTTGCTTCAAAGCAAAAATTCCGCCATTTTATGATAATAGTAGTAATTATACCAGATTTTACGAAAGTTTTCAACATAGTATGTTTAAAGTTAAATTTACTCAAAAACTAGTTGACAGGAGGACCTTTAAGTTATATACTTATTTTTGATGACACAAAATTTTTATGTCTTTTTAAAGTCATGAAATTTAAATTGTGAATAAAGATAATAAATAATCCGGGAGGAAAAATTCAATGAAAAGAACATATCAACCTAAGAAAATCCACAGAAAAAAAGAACACGGCTTCAGAAAAAGAATGTCAACACGCAACGGGATTAAAGTTCTTGCAAGAAGAAGAGCTAAGAGAAGAAAAAGACTTTCTTACTAATTTTTTTGCGCAGTTGGCGCTCGGGAGCTTTGCTCTCGTTTTTTGAGGTTCGGAGGTTTTGCTTTAAAGTTTAATCTCAAAAAGGAAGCTTGTTATGAAAAAAACGGTGTCTCTAAATAGAAATCAAGATTTTAGGCGGGTGTATTGCAAAGGAAAATATGCGTCCTCGCCACTTCTTGTTACATACATTTTAAAAAACAGATGTGGTTTTAACCGTGTGGGAATAACAACGAGCAAAAAAATAGGGAACGCCGTTAAAAGAAATCGTGCAAGAAGAATTTTAAGAGCCTCTTTTGCCGGTTTAAACGAAAATTTAGCCGGGAATTTTGACATAGTTTTCGTTGCAAGAAAGGGCACACCTCTTGCCAAAAGCTATGATGCTTCGAAAGAAATGGCTCATCACCTTAAAAAGTTAGGTTTAATTAAATGAAATTTTTGATGATGAGTTTAATACGTTTTTACATGAAATTTATATCTCCCCTCAAAAAGCCGTGCTGTAGGTTTATTCCCACATGCTCGGAATATGCGCTTGAAGCGGTTGATCGTTTTGGTGCTTTTCGGGGAGGTTTTATGGCATTTTGCCGTATTTTAAGGTGTAACCCTTTTTGCAAAGGCGGTTACGACCCGGTTCCTCGGAAGTAAAGCTTTAATTTTTGTTTTAAAGGAGAATTTATTTTGGGATTTATATTTGATTTTTTTGGAAATATATCCGGCTATCTTTTGTGGTTTTTCTTTGATGCAGTTAGCAACTATGCAGTTGCAATAACTCTTTTTGCGCTGGTTATAAACTTGGTCATGCTTCCTTTTACCATTAAAAGGCAGAAAAACATGGCTCTGACTTCAAGGCTTAGCGCAAAAGACGCAGAACTCAGGAAGAAATATGAGAAAAACCCCAGAAAATATAACGAAGAAAAAGCTCTTCTTTATGAAAAAGAGGGCGTTGACCCAATGGCAGGTTGTTTTACGACGATGATTCTTCCGCTTTTGATTTGGGGCGGAGTCTTCGGTGCAATCGCAAGGCCTCTTCACAACACACTTCATATCCCTCAAGATAAAGTTACTTCGATTGTTTCCACTTTGAAAGAAGAAGGAAAAATCAAACCTCCTTACGAAGAGCTTCAAATCGTAAGGCACTTCGAAAACTTTAAAGGTTACCTTGGCGAGGAGCTTAGCAAAGAAGAGTTCGCTGATGTTGAAGAATACAGCACAGGGTTTAACTTCTGCGGGATAAACCTTCTTGGTAATCCGAGCGGCTCGAACTTCAAAGAAATGCTTTGGATTATTCCTTTGCTTTGCTTTGCCAGCTCTGTTGCGGGAATATTTATTTCTCAAAAGATTAATGAGACCGAAAATCAAGCCCAAG